>DASUNJ010000759.1:0-2083 GCA_036277235.1 Thermoanaerobaculia bacterium
GCTCGGGATGGCCGCGCGCGTGGCGCTGACGCTGCGGCTGCTGGGCGGGCTCACGACGGCAGAGATCGCGCGCGCGTTCCGCGTCCCGGAGGCGACGATGGCGCAGCGGCTGGTGCGCGCCAAGGGCAAGATCCGCGACGCGCGCATCCCCTATGAAGTGCCGTCCCAGGCCGAGCTGCCGGATCGGCTGGACAGCGTCCTGCGGGTCATCTATCTCGTCTTCAACGAGGGCTACTCGGCGTCCTCGGGCGCTTCGGTGACCCGGCACGACTTGGCGGACGAGGCGATCCGTCTCGGGCGGCTCCTGCTCGAGCTGCTGCCCGAGGCCGAGGTGCGGGGGCTGCTGGCCCTGATGCTTCTCCACGAATCCCGGCGGGCGGCGCGCACCTCGCCGACGGGAGACCTGATCCGGCTCGAGGACCAGGACCGCTCGCTTTGGAACCGGGGGCAGATCGCGGAAGCCTCGGCTTTGGTGCGCCAGGCCCTGTCGTCGAGACAGATCGGCCTGTACACGATTCAGGCCGCGATCGCCGGCGTCCACGCCGAGACGCCCACTGCCGCCGACACCGACTGGGACCAGATCGTCGGACTTTACGACTTGCTGATGCAGGCGGACCCCTCGCCCGTGGTCGAGCTCAACCGCGCCGTGGGGGTGGCCATGCGCGACGGTCCCGAGGCCGGGCTCGCTCTGGTCGACGCCATCCTGGCGCGGGGCGATCTCTCCGATTACCACTTGGCGCACGCGGCGCGGGCCGATCTCTGCCGGCGTCTGGGGAGGACGGCGGAGGCCCGGGCCTCCTACGAACGAGCCCTGAGCCTTACACGGCAGGAGCCCGAGCGGCGATTCCTCGAACGCCGGTTGGCCGAGCTCGGATGAACGACCCCTCACCCCCTGGCCCCCTCTCCCATCGCACACCCATCCCCCGGGAGAGGGGGAATCTCTCCTTCCACGCTCTGGCCACTGCTGCCCGCATGCGTTCCCCCTCTCCCGGCAGGATGGGAGGGGATGGGAGAGGGGGCCAGGGGGTGAGGGGCTTTTCTCCCCGATGTCGATTTCGCTGGTCCTCGTTCGACCACAGGGTGGAGCCGGGAAAACCCCCGGACCGGAACCCGAAAGGAGAACGCGATGAAGACCCAGCCCTACCTGTCGTTCGAAGGCCGTTGCGAAGAAGCGATCGAGTTCTACCGTGGCGCGCTCGGCGCCGAGGTGACGTCGTTCATGCGTTTCAAGGAGATGCCCGCGTCCGAGGAGCCTCAGGAGTCGGCGGAGGGCTGCGGGTCCATTGACGCGGAAAACGGAGACAAGGTGATGCACTCCAGCTTCCGGATCGGGGATCTGGAGGTGCTGGCGTCCGACGGCATGTGCTCGGGCCAGACGGGCTTCCAGGGCATCTCGCTGGCGCTCACCGTGCCGGACACGGCCGAGGCCGAGCGGCTGTTCACCGCGCTGGGGGACGGCGGGCAGGTGCAGATGCCGCTGACGAAGGCGTTCTTCAGCCCGAGCTTCGGCATCGTCGCGGACCGCTTCGGCGTATCCTGGATGCTCGTAGCGGAGTGAGAGGAGGACAGCCATGAAGTACCTGTGCCTCGTCTACAGCGAGGAAGGGAAGCTGGAGGCCATCGACGACCGCGAGTGCCTGGCCGTCAGCGATGAGCTTCGGACCGGCGGCCACCGCCTGGCCGCCGAAGCCCTTCATCCCGTTCAGACCGCCACCACGGTGCGCGTCCGCAACGGCAGGCTGTCGCTCACCGACGGTCCCTTTGCCGAGACCAAGGAGCAACTGGCGGGGTTCTACCTGATCGAAGCCAGGGATCTGAACGAGGCCATCCAGGTTGCCGCGAAGATCCCGCCCGCGCGCGTCGGCAGCATCGAGGTCAGGCCGGTCCGCGAGCTCAAGACGGAGTAAGCGAGGATTCCCTGCAGATGTCGTGAAACGGTCGGCTTCGAATCGCCGGTAGCGGGAAAACGGAGCCCTTTGGTAGACTTCCGGTCATGTATAGGAGAGCTGGCTGATGCCCGATAGCCGTCATGTCACCCCCCAGAACGGCGACGTCCTGCTTCTCGTCGGCACAATGAAAGGCG
>DASUNJ010000760.1:0-7932 GCA_036277235.1 Thermoanaerobaculia bacterium
CCGACCAGTGGCGGCCGGGCGCGGGCTACGACTGGGTCGAGGCCAAGGGGATCGACGACATGCGCGTGGTCTGGAGGCCCGGCAGGCGGCACTTCGACCACGAGCACGTCCTGGCGGCGGAGAAGGAGAGGGATTGGCAGCCCGAGCCGGGCTATGCCTGGCTCAACGACGATCCGAACGACCTGTCGGTGGCTCCCATTGAAGGTACTTCCGCCGAGCCTAGGCCACCCTCCTGACCACCTCAGCTCCTTGCGGCCACTCCCCCGCGAGGAAGGCATCGGCTGCCGGAAAGAATTCCTTGGGACGCTCCAGGTAGGGGTGGTGCCCCGACCCTTCGATCCGCAGGAAGCGCGCATCCTGCGCGTGCTCCGCCCACTCCCGCGACGCCTCCTCGGGCACCAGGTCGTCCGTGCCCTGCACCACCAGCATGGGCACGCTCAGCTCCGGCAGGCGCGGTCGGAAGTCCCAATCCCCCATCTTGGGCAGGATGTGGTCGAAGTAGACCGAGATGGCATGCTGCGGCCATTCGTTGGGGAAGCTGCAGACGTCTTCCAAAGGGAAGCGGATGAGCGCCGAGGTGTCGCCCATCTGGGCCGGCAGCAGGAACCAGGTGAACCAGGCGCGGCAGAACGCCACCCGGTCGCGCTCGTCGATGCCCTCGCGCCGCAGCTCTTCCAGGCGCGGGATGCCCGGCGGATAGACCAGCTCCTCGGAGCGCGGCAGCTCCTGCGCCCACTCCCCCGGCACCCGGGGCGTGATCGGGCAGACGAGCAGCAGCCGCTCCACCTTTTCCGGGTAGTCCAGAGCGTACTGGGCGGCGATGGCGGCGTGGTAGGAGGCGCCGAGGATCGTCATCCGGTCCAGCCCGAAGTAGTGGCGGACCGTCTCCAGGTCGGCCACATCCTCCTCCAGGCCGAGCTGGCGGAAATCGGTCACCGCGCTGGACCGCCCCCGGCTGCGCGGGTCGTAGAGGAGCAGGCGCCGGCCCTCCGCCAGCGGATGGAGGGCGTCCCCCAGCCAGTTGGCGTTCGGGACGACGACCGTCTCGTCCCCCTCCCCGAGCGTCCGGTAGTAGAGCTGGAGCCCCGGCCGGACGAATACGAAACCCTCTGTGCTTTTCATGAGATCGGGCGCCGCGCGGCGCCCGGTGAGTCTACTACACGGGGCGGACCCCCTCCCCTGCCCTCCCCCGCTTCGCGGGAGAGGGAGCCCCCTCCCACCCAAGCAGAGGAGCGGGTGGCGTCCTCTCCCGCGCAGCGGGGGAGGATAGAGGAGGGGGCTCTTTTCTAATGGCTGCGCTTGTTCCGGATCGCCTTGACCAGCTCGCCCTTCTTCATCTTGCTGCGCCCGGAGATCTTCTTGTCGCTGGCCATGTTGCGTAGCTCGGCGACCGTCCGGTCCTCGAGACCTTTGTTCGGATTGCCCGTGCCCTGGGTGGTCTTGTTGGGAGTGCGGCCCTCCTCGCGGCGCCCCTTGTTGACCGTGCGGGCGGCGATCTCCTTGGCCTTCTTCTCAGGGATGCCGCGCTCCTCGGAGCTCTCCTTGATGTGCTCGTACTTGCGCTCGTCCTTATCGCTCCACGCTCTGGGCATGACTGGGTCTCCTTTCCTCAGACGGGGCCAGTTGCCGGTCCTCCACCTGGATCTCGAACACACGGTAGGGTGGACGGTCCGGATAGGTGTGACGAAGAAGCTGGACACAGACGTTGTAGACCGGCACGCCGGTCGAGGTCATCCCCTCCGGCCGGCCGCGATGGGCATGGCCGTGGAAGACCGCGTTGCAGAGGTAGCGGTTGATCGGCTCTTCCAGGCGGCTCGATCCGAGGAAGGCGAAGATCTCCGGCGGCTCGCCTTCGACCGTCTCCTGGATCGGCGAGTAGTGGAGCACCCCGATCCGCGGCACCCGCCGCAGCCTCGCGAGGGCCGACTCCAGCTTGAGCGCCTCGTCGACCGCCTCGCGCACGAAGTCCTTGATGATCTGCTCGCCCCAGGGGCCGAGCGCCCGCTTGCCGAAGCCGCCGCAGAACCCCTTGACCCCGGCGAAACCGACCCCGGCCACCTCGACCGCATCGCCGTCCAGCATCTTGATGCCGCTGTCGGCCAGGATCTTCTTGACCTCTTCCTGCCTGCCGCTTTCGAAGTCGTGGTTGCCGAGCACGGCGATGACCGGGATGCCGATCGAGCCGTGGATCTCCCGCGCCAGGCTCTGCGCCTCCTCGGGCAGGCCATGGTCCGTCAGGTCGCCGCAAAGAAGGAGAACGTCGGCCTCCCGGCCCACCCGGGATAGCATGTCCCGCACAGAAGGGTCGAGCGACTGCGCAAAATGGAGGTCGCCTACCGCCGCAATTCGTACCGTTCGGTTGTTCGCATCCATTCTCTCCCTCCCTGCATGCGCTCTTCAGCACGCCCCGTGCCAGATCCGTCCCTGGTACGCTCTTTGCTCTCGTTGCAGCCATGATCGCAACAACGGAAAAACCGCACGATCAACTTTCACCCGAGGCCCTTGAGTTCTATCGGCGGGTGATGACCAATTTGCGCGAGGCGCGGGTGCCGTTCCTGGTCGGAGGCGCCTACGCGTTCGCCCGCTATACCGGGATCGTCCGGCACACCAAGGATTTCGACATCTTCGTCCATCCCCGGGACTTCGACCGCACCCTGGAGGAGCTGAAGCGAATGGGTTGCTCGGTCGAGCGGCCCTTTCCCCACTGGCTGGGCAAAGGTTACTGGGGGGACGACTTCGTCGATGTGATCTTCAGCGCGGGCAACGGGATCGCACGGGTGGACGACCTCTGGTTCGAGCACGCGGTGGATGAGGAGGTGCTCGGCATCCCGTCGCGGCTCTGCCCGGCGGAGGAGATGATCTGGTCGAAGGCGTTCATCCAGGAGCGCGAGCGCTTCGACGGCGGCGACGTGGCCCACCTCCTGCGGGCGCGGGCCGAGGAGCTCGACTGGGACCGGCTGCTGCGCCGTTTCGGATCGCACTGGCCGGTCCTCTTCAGCCACCTGATCCTTTTCGGGTACATCTATCCCGACGAGGCGGACAAGGTCCCGGCCAAGGCCATGGACGATCTGATCAAGCGCCAGCGCCACAGCCGGGGGATCTCGGCCTCCAGCCAGCGCCTCTGCCGGGGCACGATCCTCTCCCGCTCGCAGTACCTGGTCGACATCGAGAGGTGGGGCTACCGGGACGCGCGCCAGCAGCCGATCGGCCCCATGAGCCCCGAAGAGCTGGAGATCTGGACCCAGGCCGCCGAGGAGGAGACCGGCAGGTCGTACACCGACGTGGATGAGACGGTCTAGCGCTGGAAGAAAGGACCAAAAGGACGTAAGGGACCTAAAGGACAGAGAAGCCCAGCTCCGTGTCCTTTAGGTCCTTTGAGTCCTTTTGGTCCTTTCTAGTCTCCTTTCACAAAAAACGTCAGCCGCCAGCCCTGGGGCTGGCGCTCGATCCCCGCCCGCCAGCCGGGATGGCTGGGGTCGTGCCGGTACTCGGGCGGGCAGACGACCTTCTGGCCGCTGTCGTCCTCCAGGCAGCCGCGGTCCAGGGTCGCCGCCAGCTCACGCAGGACTTCCGGGTTCCCGAAGCTCCCTTTGAATCCCTCGGCCAGCCAGCCACGCAATGCCTTCAAGTCGCCAGCTTCCGCCGCCGTCTGAATCGCCAGCAGGGCCGCCTCGGCCCCGGGTGGCAGCTCGGGGAAGCAGATCAGCTCCGCCGCCTTCTCGCGGCGGAGCTCCAAGCCTGGCATAGCCGGCTCGCCGTCCGAGCACGCCGCCAGGAGAAAGATGAGGAAGGCCGCCCTCAATCCGGCTCCCACTCCGGCGGCGCCATCTCGAAGCTGGCGAGCTCGAAGCCCGGCGCGACCGTGCAGCCGACCAGGACCCATCCACCCAGAGGCCGGGCACTCTGCCAGACCCCGGGAGGCACCACGGCCTGGGGCTCCTCCCCCTCGGCCAGGTCCGTTCCGAGCCGAATCACCTTTCGCCCGCGGCCTTCGGACAGGCACAGCTCAAGCGGTGCGCCGGCGTAGTAGTGCCAGACCTCGGCCGCATGCGTTACCCGGTGCCAGGCCGAGCGGTCCCCCTCGCGCAACAGGTAATAGATGGCCGTGCTCGCACCATCCCGGAAGGTCTCCTGGTAGAAGCCCCCCTCGGGGTGCGGCTTCAGACCGAGGCGCTCGACGACCTCTTCAGGGGTCATTGGCAACCTTGCGCGGGGCAGGGCTCGATCCGGTAGCGCAGGGTGATGTTGGCGTCGATCCCCACCTGGCCGGCGGAGACCGGCGTGTCGGCGGCCATGGAGTTCTCCATGGCCATGCGGGCCCCCTTGTACATCGGGGTGAAGACGGAGACGCCTCCCTCGACGACCTCGACGATCTCGACCAGCCGGACGCGCAGGGCGCGCGCCAGGGTCTCGGCCTTGATCCGGGCGGCCTCGGCGGCCCGGGTGAGGGCGGTGGAACGGGCCGTTTCGTCATTGCGCAGGCCGAAGACCACACCGTCGAGCCGGTTGGCTCCGGCGGCGAGGCCGGCATCCACCACGGGGCCGACGAGGTCCAGCTTCTCCAGACGGACGGAAACGACGTTGGTCGCCTGGTAGCCCGAGATGCGCGGCTCGCCGCCCCGCATTTCGGGCTCATTGGCGTAGACGGGGTTCAGGTTCAGCTCGGAGGTCTGGATGTCCTCCGCCTTGACGCCGAGCTTGCGGATGGCGTCGAGGATCGCGTTGGCCGAGCGGTTGGCCTCGTCCATGGCCGCCCGCGCCGTGGGAGCCTGGGCGAGGACGCCGAGGCGGACCGTGGCTTCGTCGGGAGCGACCCGGGCCTCGCCGTTGGCCTGGACGCTGAGGACGGGGACGACCGGGCCCGGTTTCTCCGCACCAGCGTCCTCATGGGCGGCCAGGGGGGACGTGGTCAGAGCGATTGCCAAAGCGAGGGACAACTCCAGGGCTGCGGTGATCTTCTTCATCGCGCCTCCTTTCCGGCCCCCAAGTATAGAGAAGCCCCCGGCGGAGGTGATCGCCGGGGGCTTGCGCGAGTGCGCCCCCCTCTAGGGCTTAGGCGGAGTGTGGACGTCCACGGTCCCTGTCTCGCCGCTCCTCGTGGACATCAGGAAGCAGACCACGCCTCCGATCAGCGCGATCACGATGAGCGCTGTCGCGAGATCGCATCGATCGAGCAGCACTGCAGCCAAGGCCCCTGCATTGGCTGCCATCGTGAGGGCGCCCGGCCAGCGTGGGGTGGGCTTTCTTGCGGCGGCGACCACTCTCTTCTCCTGCTCCTGCATGTTCCCCCCTTTCAAAAAAGTAACGGCGTTGGCGGACGGACTTCCGCATTTCTCATGGGCGAGAGGGCAGAGAGGACGTTACATCAACCTGGTCTGGCTGCCCGATCAGGATGAACGGCGCCCAGAAGTAAGGCCGGTCGAACTGGCCCTCCCGGATCATCTCCAGCTTGGAAAGGCGTAGCGCCTCGGCCTTGTCGCCGCTCCGGCTCAGGTGCTGGTAGAAACGGACCATGAGGTCGGAGGTCGAAGTATCAGCCACCTGCCAGAGGCTCACGGCGACGCTGGCGGCGCCGGCGTACAGAAGCGCCCGCGTCACTCCCAGCAGCCCTTCCCCGCTCACGTTTTTTCCAAGCCCCGTGTCACAGGCGGAGAGCACGACGAGATCGGCCTGGAGCTCCAGATTGAAGACCTCGTAGACCTGGAGCAATCCATCCTCCCGATCATCGCCGTCAAGTGTGAGCACCAGCCCGGACAGCTCGGGCTGCCGCTCATGGAGGAAGCCGTGCACCGCGAAGTGAAGCTGGCGAGCCGTCTTCAGGAACGGGTTGTTCTTGACGTTCTCCTCCGAAGCCTGCTGGCCTACGTAGAGCACGACCTGATCCTGAGGATAGAGCTGCGCGATGCTCGTCACCTCTTGCCGCGCGTTGGGGAGGGCTTGCGGGTTCGGGAGGCCGGCATCCCGGAAAGACTGCTCCAGGGAGCCGGCTGGAGCCGAGATCGAAGCCGGCTGTTGTGCCGCGAGCTGGCGCGGCGCCCCGTAATCGGGAGAGCCGAAGCCCAGGAAGAGCTTCGCGTCTTCCTCCCCGGCAGCCGCGGGCCGAGGCCGACCCAGCTCAGCAAGCACGCTCGCCGAAGGGATATAGGTTACCGAACGGTCCAGGATCAGGTACGGCAGCGTCGCGTACCGCCGGTCGCCCGTCGGCACCTCGGAGGTCAGCAGAGCCTCGAAGCTCAGCAGCAGCAGTGGTCCTTCCAGGGACAGGATCAGGCGCGGCTTGTCCTTGAGAAGGGGCTCGGCCGGCTCGATCAGGGTCCGATAGAGCTGATACGCGGTATCTAGATAGCGGCCGTAGAGCCGGCGACCGGGTTCAGCCACGGCCTGACGGAAAGTCTCGACCAGGCCGGCAAGCTCATCGGCCGGCGGCAGGGGGAACCCGGCCATCCCTGCGCGGGTCACGACGAACAGGAACGACCTCTCCTTGCCGACGGAGAACTCCAGAAGAGCCGTGCGGTCGTCAAGAAGCTCCTGAATCCGCGCCAGAGGCAGCGGGGAGGGATGGCTCACGGCCGCATACCGCGGGTGCTCCCGCCGGATCTGCCACTCCAACCGCTCGAGCTCCTCCTCGGAGCGGCTCAGCTCGGTTTCGATGTCGGCTACGGGGGCAGCCCCTCCCTGGCTCTTCTGGCCCGACAGCTCCTGGATGAGCCGGGTCTGAAGCCAGGAGATGCGCCGGCCGATCTCGGTCTCCCGCTGCTTCAGCTCCGCTGCGATGCCCTGCCGGACGTCGATCCGTCCCTCGGCGAGCAGGTCGAGCAACCCTCTCGCCCGGGCGCGCTCGCTAGCCGCGAGGGCTGCCTCCAGGTGACCTCCGCCGGGATCGGCCTCGTTCATTCGCATCCGGATGTCGATGTAGAGCTCGTAATAATCCCGGTTGGAAGCAAGGAAGGAGACCCGCAACCGCTGGCTGGCTACCTTGGGCCGCATCGTCTCGATGATCCGGAGCGCCGCTTCTCCGGCTTCCAGGGCTGCGGGAAGATTGCCGCGGTCCCGCTCCAGGCGCGCCACGGCCGCTTGGGCCATGGCCTCGCTGTTCAACGTCTGTCTCTGCCGGCTCAGGGTGAGCGCCTGGCGGAACAGCTCGGCCGCCCGATCCAGCCCGGAGAGCGCCTGGGAGGCGCGGCCAAGCTCCAGGATCGTGCTGATCTCCCCCTGGGTGTTGCCCGTGCTCCGGAAAAGGGCCAAGGCGTCTTCGAGATGTCGGACCGCCTCCTCGTGCCCGAGAGCGAGACGGGCCCGCCCTATCCCCAGAAGCGCCAGCGCCTCGACCGGACGGTTGCCCTCGGCACGGCCCAGCTCGAGAGCCCGGTTGTAGTGCTCCAGGGACACTTCGGGGGCGTTGCTCTCGTGAATCGCGCCGATGTCCCAGAGGGCATAGGCCTCCCAGGTCGTATTCTTCATGGCCCGATGGATTTCGAGGGCCTCGGTGTAGTACTCGAGTGCCTGGTCGTCGTCTCCGAGGCGGAGCGCTGTCGTGCCGAGATTGGAGAGCACCTGCGCCTTGGGTCCGAGAGCGCCCAGGGCCTGGTAAAGATCGCGGGTGTCGACGAAGAGCTCCAGGGCTTTCTGCAGCTCCCCCCGGAGGAGGTGGATCCTGGCGATGTTCTGGAGGACGTTGGCCTCGAAGAGCCGATCCTGCTGCTGGCGGCAGATGTCCAGGGCCTGTGCGAGCAGGGCCAGGGCCGCATCGGGATCGCCCTCCGTCACGCGGATGTTGGAGATGGCGGTCAGGATCATCGCCTGCGTGGCGAGCTCGCCGCTCGCACGCCGGATCTCCAGGGCACGGTTCAGATTTTCGAGCGCGAGAGGGAGCTCGCCGTTCCGAAGATGCAGGTTGCCCAGGTTGAACAGTGTGATCCCCATCTCCACGGA
>DASUNJ010000761.1:0-3346 GCA_036277235.1 Thermoanaerobaculia bacterium
TGGCGAGGTCGTTCGTCCCCTCCACGAGCTTGCCGCCCGTCTCGTTGGCCATATAGAAGAGGCTTTCGGCCGACAGCCCGCTCCGGGCTCCGGCAATGTTCACGGTGTGCATGACCCAGCCCGAGCGCCGCATCTCCTCGAACACCGTTTCGAGCTTGACGACGAGGTCGCTGCCGTTCAGGGTCGGACTGCCTATCCGGGTGTCCCCGTTGTAGATGAGGTAGGAGGAGAACCCCTCGCTGAAGAGGGCCAGGAACTTCCGTCCCTGCACCGGCCGCAGGACCTTCGCAAGGCCGTCCAGGGCAACGGCCATGGTCTTCACGTGGCTGCGCTGGCTGGACTCGACGCTCGCCTGATGGAGGGCACTCGAGTGGGAGAGCACGTTCTTCTGCAGGAAATCGCCCCAGCGGAAGCCGCCGCTGCCACTGCCCAGGCTCTGCAGCATGTCCGCCGCGAAGTTGCTCTCGTTGACCCGCCAGACCTGGGTGAGCAGCGAGCGGGCGTTGAGGCCGGTCAACCGCAGGGGGTCGGCCGCGTCGGACTTCTCGGGGATCTTGCCGGTGAGCACGCCGTCCAGCCCCTCCAGGGTGCGCCGGGCCGCGGCGCGGTCGGAGGTGAAGCTGAGCAGCAGGGGCAGCTCCCCTGTCGGCAGATAGAGCCCCACGGCCACCATGTCGCGCGGGTCGAGGTCTTTCTCCACGAGCTCGCGGGCGGCGACGATGCCCTCCAGAAGCCGCTCGGGACGGCTGAAGGCGAAGTCGAAGAGGAAGAGGACGTGACGCCGCGCCGCGGGCGGCGGCGGAGGGGCGTCCGCGGCCGGCGGTGCCTCCAGGTTCACCGTCTCGAAGGAGACGATGGGCAGGCTGCGCTTCCCTTCGAAGACCTCGAAGTCTGCGGCGGTGAGCCCCCGGACCGGCTCGTTTCCATCCGTCACCTCCACCGGGATCTCGACGAGCGTCACGGAAATGTCGGTCGAGACCGAGGGCGTCTGGGCGCGGAGCATGCCGGCCGTCAGAGCGAGCATGGCCAGGGCGACGATCCAGCGGAACCTGAGAGGGGTTGGCGTCACGGCATTGTCTCCTTTCGGACTTAGCGGGAAACGACCGACGAGATCCGGAAAGGCCTCGCGGTTACAGCCTGCGCCCGAGGTTGGTTCCCCAGGCGCAGCTTCAGAAGATAGCTGCCGGGGGGCAGCGAGCCCGCGCGCAGCCGGCCCACCACCATGTCGGGCTCGCCGGCTTCCCCGGGCGTGACGGTCAGCAGCTCCAATTTGCCGCCCGCGACCGGCTTGCCCTCGGAGCTCAGGATGATGCTGTCGAGCACGGCTTCCCCGCCAGCCAGGCCATGACCCACGATCAGGATCTGTGCCTCGCCGGAGGCGGGCAGCGTGGCCTGCGCAGCCGGCACCACGGACCGGCCATGGAGATCGAGATCCGCTTCCGCCGGGCGGACCAGGATCCACGGATCCTCGGCCGGCGGCAGGAAGAGGGCGTCGATGTGATTTTCGGAGCCGTCCGCGCGGAGGCTCAGCGGCACGGTGAGAAGGGACGTGCGGCCGTCGGCCCGGTCGCGGACGAGCACGCGCAGCCGGTGCTCGCCCGCGGGCAGATCCAGCCGGCCGAGGATGCGCACGCCGCCCTGCGCGAGGCGGCTGCCGACCTTGTCCACGTCCAGGTCCACGGACTGCGCGAAGAAGTCGCGGCTGCTCCCCTTGTCATCGAGCGCGTACCCGTAGGCCTCGATGCCCACCTTGGGCGCGCCGGGCGCGAGGAGGCGGTCCCCCCGCACTTCGAGCAGAACCGCGACCGGAGTGGTCTCGCCGCCGGACCGCAGCGGCACGGCCACCACCTGAACCCCCAGCTCGTCGGTCTCCTCCTCACTCCCCACGAGCCGGGCCGCATCGGCGAGACGCCGGACGTCGTCCTGGTTCTTGAACGGCAGCGGAGCGAAATAGCCGCCGCGGTGGTGGAGCCGGACGCCCTTCTGCGGGCTGCGCAGACTCACTTCCAGCTCGTGATAGGAGCCGTCGAACGGGACGTCATCCACCTGGACGCTCACCAGGTAGCTGTGGACGCTGCGGCGCATGGCCCGGCCGAACCCCTTGGCGAGGTCGTTGGTCCCTTCGATCAGCTTGCCGCCGGTCTCGTTGGCCATGTAGAAAAGGCTGTCGGCGGACAGCGAGCCGCGTTTCACGCCCGCGATGTCCACGCCGTGCAGCACCCAGCCCGAGCGCCGCAGCTCCTCGAACGTCTCTCCGAGCTTGTCGAGAATATCGGTACCGCTCACGCTCGGCACTGCGATGGACGCAGGCTTGCCGATGAGCCCCGGGTTGAACCCCTGGCTGAAGAAAGCCAGGTACTTCCGCCCCTCCACGGCCCTCAGCGCCTTGACGAGGCCCTCCATGGCATCGGCCATCGTGATCACGTTGGCGCTCGCGCGGGCCTCCAGGCTGGCTTGGTGCAATCCAGCCGAATGAGCGATGATTTCCGCCGCCAGCTCGGCCCCTTTGCCGCTGCCTGTGCCCATGTCCGCGAGGATCTCGCTCGCGAAATTGCGCTCCTCGAGCTTCCCCACCCGGTTGAGCAGCGTGCGGGCATCCATGCCCGTCAGGCGCAGCGGATCGAGCGCCGCCCCCTTCTCGGGGATCCTGCCGTCGAGCAGGGCTTCCAGGCCGTCGATCGTCCGGGTGGCGGCTGCGCGGTCGGTGGTGAAGCTGAGCAGCACCGGCAGCTCTCCGGTCGGAAGGTAGAGCGCCACGCCGGCAAGGTCGCGCGGGTCGAGCCCCTCGGCCAGGACCGTGCGGGTGGCCGCGATGCCCTGCTCCAGCAGCTCGCGGTCGCTGTTGGCGAAATCGAAAAGGAACAGGACGTGACGGCGGGCGGCGGGAGGGGGCGCCGGAGCCTCCGGCTCCGGTGGGGCCTCCAGATCGACGATCTCAAAGGAGACGATGGGCAGGACGCGCTTGCCCTCCCTCACCTCGAAATCGGCCGCGGTGAGCCCCCGCACCGGCTCGTCGCCCTTCGTCACCTCGACGGGAATCTCCACGAGGGTCACGGAGATGTCGGAGGAAACGGACGGCGTCTGGGCGCCAGCCATTCCGGCCGCGAACAGCACGGTCAGGGCTGCGATCCATCGAAGCCAGGGACGGGTTGCAGTCAAGCACTGCCTCCTTTCAGACGAGCTCGAAGGCATCACTGCAAGGCTTGCACCCGCCGCTCTTCCCCTGTTCCGCCACGGATTCGACGCCGCCGGATGACGAGAGCGTCATCAATGGGGGACGCAAGGCTTGGAGGAGATACTAGCCGCAGGCTCTCGCTAGCAGAAGACCGATCACAGCCACCGCGAG
>DASUNJ010000762.1:0-9899 GCA_036277235.1 Thermoanaerobaculia bacterium
AGCCGCCGCCGAGTCGAGAGTGTCCAGGACCCCGATGAGCTCAAGAAGCTCGGAAAGCGGCTTCTAGCCGCTACCTCTCTGGACGATCTCAGGTTCTGAACAGACGGCCTGTGGGGTAGGCCATCCTTCGGCTTGCGCCGAGGATAGAATCCCCCCATGGCTACCGAGACTCCCACCGCGTCCCCGCCTGCCGCGAAGCCGGACGAAGACACCCGCGAGACCTCGTCCGGCATCCAGATCCCCCGGTTCTACCGGCCGGAGGACGTGGCGGGGATCTCCTATGAGGAGAAGGTGGGCGACCCGGGCGAGTATCCCTATGCCCGCGGGCTCTACCCGGACATGTACCGCAAGCGGCACTGGACGATGCGCCAGTACGCCGGCTATGCCAGCGCCGAGGAATCCAACCAGCGCTACAGGTACCTCCTCGCCCAGGGGACCACCGGACTTTCGGTGGCCTTCGACCTGCCGACCCAGATCGGCTACGACTCCGACCACCTCATGGCCCGCGGCGAGGTCGGCCGCGTGGGGGTCGCGGTCTCCTCGATCGAGGACATGCGCCGGCTCTTCGACGGCATCCCACTCGACCGCGTCACGACCTCGATGACGATCAACGCCACCGCGGCGATCCTCCTCTCCCTCTACCTGGCCGTCGCCGAGGAGCAGGGAGTGCCGTGGGAGAAGGTGGGCGGCACGGTCCAGAACGACATCCTCAAGGAGTACACGTCCCGCGGCACCTACATCTATCCGCCCAAGCCGTCGCTCAAGCTGGTGACCGACGTCATCGCCTTCTGCGCCGAACGGGTGCCCAAATGGAACACGATCTCGATCTCCGGCTATCACATGCGCGAGGCGGGGAGCACGGCGGTCCAGGAGGTCGCATTCACGCTCGCCAACGGCCTCGCCTATGTCGAAGCGGCCTTGGCCCGCGGGCTCGGCATCGACGAGTTCGCGCCGCGGCTGTCCTTCTTCTTCAATGCCCACAACAATTTCCTGGAGGAGGTGGCCAAATACCGCGCCGCCCGCCGGCTGTGGGCCGAGCTGGTCAGGGAGCGCTTCGCTCCCAAAGACCCGCGTTCGCTCTGGATGCGCTTCCACACGCAGACCGCGGGCTCGACGCTCACCGCCCAGCAGCCGATGAACAACGTGGTGCGCGTGGCGATCCAGGCGCTCGCCGCGGTCTGCGGCGGCACGCAGTCGCTCCACACCAATTCGCTCGACGAGGCCCTGGGCCTTCCCACCGAGGAGGCGGCCCGCCTGGCGCTCCGCACTCAGCAGGTCGTGGCCCACGAGAGCGGCGTCGCCGACGTGGCCGACCCCCTGGGCGGCTCTTACGTCATCGAGGCATGGACCGAGGAGATCGTCCTGAGGGCGCGCGACTACATCCGCCGCATGGAGGAGATGGGCGGCGCCCTCGCCGCCCTGGAGAGGGGCTTCCAACAGAGGGAGATCGCCGACGCCGCCTACCGCCATCAGCTCGCGGTCGAGGAGGGGCGGCAGAAGGTGGTGGGGGTCAACGCCTTTGCCTCCGACGTGGAGGTCCCCACCGAGCTCCTGCGGATCGATCCGGCGGCCGAGCGCGACCAGGTCGAGCGCCTGCGGGCCCTGCGCGACCGCCGTGACGCCGCCCGCGCCGGGACGGCCCTCCAGGCCCTGTCTGCCGCGGCCGGCGAGGACCGCAACCTCATGCCGGCGATCCTCGACTGCGTCCGCGCCGAGATCACCCTGGGCGAGATCGCCGACGCGCTCCGGCAGGTCTACGGGGAGTACAAGGAAGCTTCGCTGGATTGACCGGGCATGCGTAGCCGAACCCTCCACCTCCCCGAGGGAGCCCTGCCCCGGGAAATGCTCGACGCCGCTTCCACGGATGCCGGCCGCGCTCCCGATCTCGTCCTCGGCTTCCTGCCTCCGGAAGACAGCCTCTCCGGCACCCTGGCCCGCCTGGCCGAAGCCTGGCCCGCGAGCCTGCGCTTCGGGTGCGAGGCGGTCACCCAGTTCGCCGACCGCGACATGACCACCCGCGGCAGCCTGCAGCTCTTCTGGTTCGACCAGCCGGGCCATTACGCCGTGGTCGAGGTGCTCGAGGACTTTCCCGCCCCTGAGGTCGTGGCCGACCTCGCGCAACGGCTGTCGGCCTCGGACGGCGCGCTCCTGATCGTGGATGGGTTGCGCTTCCCCGCCGAGCGTTTTCTTGGCGAGTTGCGCGATCGGCTCGGGGAACGGACGCCCCTCGTGGCCGGCGGCCTCGCCTCCCAGGAGCTGCCCGTGGTCGGGATCGGCGCCCGGGTCTTCTTCCAGGAGCGGATCTACGAAGCCGCCTGCCTGGCCGTGGCTTTCCACGGCGTCGAGATGCGCGTCGAGGTGGTGCGCGGGTGGAGCCCGGCGAGCCCCGTCTACACGGTCACGCGCGCCGAGGGCAACGTCGTGCACGAGATCGACGGCCAGCCCGCGGTGGAGTGGTACCGCCGCTTTTTTACGATCGGAGGCGCCGTCGGTGGCGAGCTCGCCCCGATGCCCGACACCGCCTGGCGCTTCCCCCTGATCGTCGAAGGCCCCGCCGCCGAGCGCCAGGGGCTCTACCGGAGCATGCGCGCCTTCGACGATCCGCCCGGCGCCGTCACCTACTGGGGGGCCGTGCACACGGGGGACCGCGTCCGCCTCGGCATGGGCAACGACCGCTCCCTGGTGGACACCGCCTCGCAGCTCACCGCGGGCAAGGTGCCGGAGGCCGCCATCCTCTACTCCTGCATCGGCCGCGAGCTCGTGCTGGGCGAGATGGCCCCGGACGAGGTCTCCTGCATCCACCGGGCCCTGGGCGGCGTCGCCCTCTCGGGCTTCTTCACGTTCGGCGAGATCGGCCCCACTCCCCATGGCGGCCTGGCCTTCTACAACCAGACCGCCATCCTCGTCCTGCTCTCCGAGGAGCGCGCCTGATGGAACCGCAAGATCTCGACAACGCGATCCTGAGGAACCTGCTCTCCCAGACCACCCGCGCCTACGAGCGCCAGATGTCGGAGCTGTTCGAGGAGAAGGAGCTGGCCCAGGTGACGCTCGCCTCGATCGGCGACGGCGTCCTGGCCACGGACGGCAACGGTTGCGTCAAGTACATGAACCCGGTGGCCGAGAAGCTGACGGGCTGGACGCGGGCCGAGGCGCTCGGCAAGCCGCTGTCCGAGATCTTCCGCCTGATCGAAGAGGCGAGCGGCCGCACCGTCGAATCGCTGGTCGACCGCTGCCTGGAGGAGGGGCTGAACCTCCGCCTGGCCGAGCGCATCACCCTGGAGCGCCGCGACGGCAGGCGCTACGCGGTCGAGAGCACCTGCGCCCCCATCCGCCATCTCGACGGCCGCATCGTCGGCACCGTAATCGTCTTTCAGGACGTGAGCGACAAGCGCCTGCTCGCCCTTCAGCTCGCGCACCAGGCCACGCACGACGAGCTGACCGGCCTGCTCAACCGCCAGGCTTTCGACGGACACCTCCAGCGCGCGCTGGAGGAGAGCCGCACGCTCGGCTCCACCCATGCCCTGTGCTATCTCGACCTGGACCAGTTCAAGCTGGTCAACGACACCTGCGGCCACCTGGCCGGCGACGAGCTCCTCTGCCGGATCACGGCCCTGCTCCAGGACAACGTGCGCGAGACCGACCTGGTGGCCCGGCTCGGCGGCGACGAGTTCGCCGTGCTCATGCCGCGGCGCTCGCTGGTCGAAGCCGAGCGCCAGGTGGCGCAGTTCCACCGCACGCTCCAGACCTATCGCTTCAACTGGCGCGAGAAGACCTTCTCGATCGGCGCGAGCTTCGGGCTCGTCGCCATCAACCGCGAGTTCAAGACCGTCGCGCACCTGCTCTCGGCCGCGGACCACGCCTGCTACGTGGCCAAGGAGAAGGGGCGCAACCGCATCCAGGTCTACCAGGAGGACGACGCCACCTTCATCCGCCGGCAGGGGGAGATGAACTGGGTGGTGCGCATCCAGGAGACGCTGGAGCAGAATCGCTTCTGCCTGTTCTCCCAGAGCATCCTGCCGCTGTCGCCGGCGGCCTCGCGCGGCATCTATTTCGAGGTGCTGTTGCGCATGGTGGAGGAGGACGGCCGCATCCATCTGCCGAGCGACTTCATCCGCGCGGCCGAGCGCTACGGCCTGATGCGGAGCATCGACCGCTGGGTGATCCGCGAGTGCATGCGCACCCTGCGCACCCAGCCGCCGCCGTTCCTCGACCTCCTCAGCCTGTGCTCGATCAACCTGTCCGCGGTCTCGCTCGGGGACGAGAGCTTCCTCGACTTTCTGGAAGAGGAGCTGGATTCCTCGGGGGTGCCCGGCGCGAAGATCTGCTTCGAGATCACCGAGACCGCGGCCATCGAGAACTTCGCCCAGGCCGAGAAGCTGCTCGCCCGCCTCTCCGGGCGCGGGGTGCGTTTCGCCCTGGACGACTTCGGCAGCGGCATGTCGTCCTACAGCTACCTCAAGGACCTGCCCGTGAGCTTCCTCAAGATCGACGGCAAGTTCATCAAGGACATCGTCACCGATCCGCTGGACCGGGCCATGGTGGAGTCGATCAACCAGGTGGGCCACGTGATGGGGCTGCTCACCGTGGCCGAGGCCGTGACCAGCACCGCCGTGATCGAGCGGCTGCGGACGATCGGAGTCGATTATGCCCAGGGCAACTGGGTCAGCCCGCCCCGGCCGCTGGGGGAGTCCTGAGCCGTTGCATTCCGGAAATGGGTGACAGGCAAGGGGCTGTGCCTGTAGGATGTGGCCCTCTTACCAGGGAGGCTTCATGTCGGAAACGCTAGCCGCGACCCCGAGCCGCACCGAGGAGGAGACGACGGGATTCGTCCGGGAGTTGGGTTTCCTGGACTCCACGATGATCGTGGCCGGCTCGATGATCGGGTCGGGCATCTTCATCGTGTCGGCCGACATCGCCCGCCTGGTGGGTTCGGGCGGGTGGCTGCTCATGGCCTGGGTGGTCACCGGCCTGCTCACCATCGCCGCCGCGCTGTCCTACGGCGAGTTGGCCTCCATGATGCCGAAGGCCGGCGGCCAGTACATCTACTTGCGCGAGGCCTACTCGCCGCTCTGGGGCTTCCTCTACGGCTGGACACTGTTCCTGGTGATCCAGACCGGCACCATCGCCGCCGTGGCCGTGGCCTTCGCCCGCTTCCTGGGCGTGCTGGCGCCCTCGATCTCCCCCACGGCCTGGATCATCCGGCCCATCGACATCTCGGACAGCTACGCGCTCAGCCTGTCCACCCAACAGCTCATCGCGATCCTGCTGGTGATCTTCCTGACCTGGCTCAATACCCGCGGCATCCATCTCGGCAAGCTGATCCAGAACACCTTCACCTCGGCGAAGACCCTGTCGCTCCTCCTGCTGATCGTGCTGGGGGTCACCGTCGGGCGCAACGCCGAGGCGATCGCCGCCAACTTCGGCGACGGTTTCTGGACGCCCATCGACGCGGCCACGGTCCGGCCCGAGATCGCGGGCTTCCCGACGGTCGCGGCCCATCTCGGGGCCCTTGGCCTGCTCGTCGCCTTCTGCGTGGCCCAGGTGGGCACGCTCTTCTCCTCCGACGCCTGGAACAACATCACCTTCACGGCCGGCGAGGTGAAGAACCCGAAGCGCAACGTGCCGCTCTCGCTGGTGGCCGGCACGACCCTGGTGATCGGGCTCTACATCCTGGCCAACGTGGCCTACCTTTGCATGCTGCCGCTCTCGGCGATCCAGACCGCGCCCGACGACCGGGTGGGGACGGCGGCGCTGCAGGTGTTGTTCGGGCCGGTCGGCGCCGCGATCATGGCGGTGGCCATCCTGATCTCGACCTTCGGCTGCAACAACGGGCTGATCCTGGCCGGCGCCCGGGTCTACTACGCCATGGCGCGCGACGGCCTGTTCTTCCGCTCGACCGGGCGGCTCAACGCCCGCCACGTGCCCGCCTTCGCGCTGCTCCTGCAGGGCATCTGGACGGCGGTGTTGGTCCTGCCCCGCACCCGGACGCGCGACGCGTCGGGCGCTCCGGTGCTCGACGCGGTCACGGGCGAGGCCACCTATGGCAACCTCTACGGCATGCTGCTCGACTACGTCGTGTTCTCGGTGCTGATCTTCTACATCCTGACGATCGCCGGCATCTTCGTGCTCAGGCGGAAGAGGCCGGACGCGGAGCGCCCCTACAAGGCGTTCGGCTATCCGGTGGTGCCGATCCTTTACATCCTGGCCGCTTCGGTCATCCTGGCCGTGCTGCTCGTCTATCGGACCTCGACGACCTGGCCCGGCCTACTCATCGTGCTGACCGGCATCCCTGTCTATTTCCTGTGGCGAAGGGCTGGAGAACGTTCATGATCCCAACTTTCTTGGAGGTTTAAGATTCATGGCAAACAACCTTTTTGCCAGGAAGCCGCTGGAGATGCTCCTCGCCGAGGCGAAGGATGACAACCGTCTGCGGCGTATCCTCGGGCCGGTGCAGCTCTCGGCTTTGGGCGTGGGCGCGATCATCGGCGCGGGCATCTTCGTGGCGACCGGCGCCGCGGCGCACAACATCGCCGGCCCCGCGCTGATGCTCTCCTACGTCATCGCCGGCATCACCTGCATCTTCGCGGCGCTCTGCTATGCGGAGTTCGCCTCGATGGTGCCGGTGGCCGGCTCGGCCTACACCTATGCCTACGCCACCCTGGGCGAGATGTTCGCCTGGATCATCGGCTGGGACCTCGTTCTGGAGTACGCGGTGGGCAGCGCCACCGTCGCGGCCGGATGGTCCGGCTACTTCCAGAGCCTGCTGCCCAAGATGGGGATCCACCTGCCCAAGGCGATCACGGGCTCCCCCTGGGTCTACAACGTGGACACGGGCGGGTTCGACTCGACCGGCGCGGTGATCAACCTGCCGGCGATCGTCATCGTCCTGATCGTGACCGCGGTTCTGGTCAAGGGCATCTCGGAGAGCGCCAGCTTCAACGCCCTCATGGTCATGATCAAGGTCGCGGCCGTGCTGTTCGTGATCGGCGTCGGCGCCTTCTTCATCAACGTGGAGAACTGGGACCCCTTCGCTCCGTACGGCTGGACGGGGCTGAGCTTCTTCGGCAATCACGTGGCCGGGCAGGCAGACCCGAGCGGCAATCCGCTGGGCATGCTCGCCGGCGCGGCCATCATCTTCTTCGCCTACATCGGTTTCGACTCGGTTTCGACCCACACCGAGGAGGCCAAGAACCCGCAGCGTGACGTGCCCATCGGCATCATCGCCTCGCTGCTCATCTGCACGGTGCTCTACATCGCCGTCGTGGCGGTGCTGACCGGCATGGTGCGCTACAACGAGCTCGACGTGAGCGCTCCGGTGAGCAACGCCTTCGCGCAGAAGGGGATCGGCTGGGCCGAGATCCTCATCGCGACCGCGGGCGTCGCCGGCATCACCTCGGTGCTCCTGGTGATGATGCTGTCCGGCCCGCGCGTGTTCCTCGCCATGGCCCGCGACGGCCTGGTCCCCAAGGGATTCTTCGGCGACGTACACCCGAGGTTCCGGACCCCGCACAAGTCGACCATGCTGATCGGCGCCTTCGTGATCCTGATGGCCGGCTTCCTGCCGCTCGACGCGCTGCTCCACCTGACCAACATCGGCACGCTGTTCGCCTTCGTGGTCGTGTGCGCGGCGGTGTTGATCATGCGGAAGAAGTACCCCGATGCCGAGCGGCCGTTCCGCTGCCCGTGGGTGCCGTTCGTCCCGATCATGGGCATCCTGACCTGCCTGATGCTCATGTTTTCGCTGCCGGCGGACAACTGGTGGCGGCTCTTCGTCTGGCTGGCGCTCGGCATGTTCATCTACTTCTTCTACGGCCGGCATCACAGCGTGATGAGCAAGTCCAGGCATCTCGCCCACGAGATCTCCAAGCACGGGGCTTCGCCGCAGCAGAGCCTGCACAGCCCGCACAAACACCCGGAAGACAAGGAGTAGGAACCCCTCACCCCCTATCCCCCTCTCCCATCGCACACCCCCGGCCTACGGCCGGCCCCCGGGAGAGGGGGGACGTTTCTTCAACCTTCTTGCCTGCGGTTGGTCACTACTGCCTGAGCCACGTTCCCCCTCTCCCGGTCGGGCGGGAGTGCGATGGGAGAGGGGGTCAGGGGGTGAGGGGCTTGGCTTTGCGGACCTCGGCGAGCTTGCCCTGGATCTCTCCGAGGGTGCCGGCCGGGAGGAGCAGGACCAGGTCGCGTCCCGCGGCGCGGGCCGGCACGCCCGCGGCCACCGGCGGATAGAGGGTCAGGGTCTCTTCGCCAGCTTCCTTATCCTTGAGAGTGACCGTCAGCGCCGGCTTGCCCGCGATCCCCAACTCACCGGGCAGGAGCAGCCGCTCGGCCCGCGCCTGGACGAGGGCGAACAGGAAATCGCTCACCGGCAGGTAGGAGATGGTCTCCTCGCCCCGCTTCCAGTCGGGCTCGGCGCGCTGGAGGGTCAGCTTTCCCTGCCCGTCCTGGACGGTCGCGGACTCCACCTGGAAGACGTCGAAGCCCGACAGGGTCTGCGACCGCCACTCCGCGGCCGGACGGGCCGCGATCTCCGCCAAGCGGGTGCGCGCCTCGAAGACCTGGCTGCCGACGCGCGCCTGAACCGTCTCTGCCGAGGAAGAGGGGCCCACCTCGATCCTCACCGGCGGGCCCTGCTTGAACGCGACCTCGACCGCGGCTCGGGGCTGACCCATCGGTTGGTGCAGGAAGCGCTCGGCCGTGAGGCCGCTGAGCTCGGCGAAGAGGTCGTCCACCTTCTCCCGGTCGGCGCGGTCCGCGATCGGCTTCTGGATATGGAAGGCGTCGCCCTTGGCGACCAGGACCAAGCCGGAGCTCAGGGTGATGCGCTGCACCTGGTCACGATCGCCGCGAAACATCTGGCGATCGCGCCAGTCGCCCGGTGCTTTCCGGATCTCGTTGAGGATCGAGTCGCTCACCACGTAGGCGCCCTTGCGGCCCTCGACCGCCGCGAGAGTTGAGCCGCCCATGGGGTCCGCGGCGCCGATCTTGAGGACGGTCTCGCCCTTATCGGTCTTGAGCCGCGCGGTCGCGCGCGGCTTGTCGAGCCCGGCCTGCTTGGGGTCCATGTCCTCCAGGACCCGGGTCTGCTCCAGATTGATGAGGGCATCGAGGAGGCCGTCCACGGCGAAGGCGTCGGCCCTTGCCTGCAACGGCTGGCGGAGGTGCCATTCCGTCTCCGGCGTGGTATCGATCTCTTCTTCGTCCTTTTCCTCCTCCTGCTTGGCAGGAGCAGGAAGCTTCACCTGCTCCATCCGGACGGTGCCCGATTCGGATTGCAAGGTGACCGCGGTCACGTCGTCCTTCTCGACCTGCAGCACCCTCTTTTCGAGCTTCGCGCGCTCCTCGCTCGACGGGAGCTCGCGCTCGTAGAACCAGATGAAGGAGCCCAGGCCGGCGACCAGGACGAGCAGCACGAGCAGGGTGCGCGGACGCATGCTCTACCTCCTCCGCCGGGACCAGACCACGACGCCCGCAATGGCCGCCAGGGCCGGCAGCAGCAGCAGGGCGATGGCATAGACGGTGTAGCCCTGCTCCTGAGTCAGGTTCAGCCGCACCTGCTCGGTCTTGCGCGGCGGAATGGCGAGCAGGGCCTCGCGCGCCACGAGCCAGTTCAGGGCGTTGGAGAGCAGGATCTGGTTCGGCGAGTTCGCCTGCACGAGCTGGTTCGTGGCGAAGTCGGAGTCGCCGAAGACGACCAGCCGCATTTTGCGGCCCTGCGTCTTCTCCGCCTCGACCGCCACTCCCAGGGAAACCGGCCCGGTCACGTCGTTGTCGTCGCGCTCCACCTCGGCCAGCGCGGAGAGGTTGGTCTCGCCCCAGCCTTCGCCCGTGGTGCGCGCCAGCTCGGTGATCGTAAAACCCGCGGTCTCGTTCCTGCCCACGGAGCGCGCCACCGA
>DASUNJ010000763.1:0-17784 GCA_036277235.1 Thermoanaerobaculia bacterium
TTCAAGACCATGGGCTGGATGATCGACACCTGGTCGCTCACCAACGGCACGGTCGACGAGCCGGTCTTCCTGGAAGACGTGCGCCAGACCGTGGACAAGGAGCGCGAGATCCTGGACGGCTTCATCGCCCAGTCCGCGGACTGGGACGTCCTGGTCCACTACATGGAGTTCACGGACCGCGTCCAGCACATGATGTTCCGGTACTTCGACCCCAAGCACCCGCTCTACACCCCGGAAGGCAACGCCAAATGGGGCGGCTCGATCCTCCAGTCCTACCAGGAGATGGACAAGATCGTCGGCGACGTCATGCAGAAGATGCCGCAGGGCGCCAAGCTGATGGTGGTCTCGGACCACGGCTTCGCCTCGTTCCGGCGCGCCATGAACTACAACACCTGGCTGGCCAAGAACGGCTACATGAAGCTGAACGGCGAGGAGGCCGGGCGCAAGAACCTGGAGGACCTGTTCGACCAGGGCGACTTCTTCACCAACGTGGACTGGTCCCAGACCCGGGCGTACGCCCTGGGGCTCGGCCAGATCTACATCAACCTCGAAGGCCGGGAAAAGCAGGGCATCGTGAAGCCCGGTGCCGAGTACCAGCAGCTCGTGGCCGAGATCAAGCAGAAGCTTGAGGCCTTCGTGGACGAGGAGACCGGCGAGAAGCCGGTGGCCCACGTATTCACCCGCGACGAGGCCTACGGCACCTACGACCCCGAGCTGATCCCGGACATGATCCCGTCCAACAGCGAGGGCTACCGCGTGGGCTGGCAGGACAGCCTGGGCGGCATCGGCAAGACCATCGTCGAGCCGAACCTGGAAATCTGGAGCGGCGACCACTGCTCGGTCTACCCGCCGCTCGTCGAGGGCATCCTGTTCAGCAACCTCAAGCTGAACGCGCAGGACGCCTACATGGGCGACATCATGCCCACGATCCTTGCCCTCTACAAAGTCCAGCCGCCCACCAAGCTGGACGGCCGCAGCCTGCTTCCGTAAATCCCTCCTGTTCCGGGACTCTGAAAAAGAGTCCCGGAACGTTGTCCCGTTTTTGCGCGAAGACTCACCATAGAGTTATAGATACCTCGGGATGTTCTCCGGGGGATCCACCTGGCCGGCCGGCGAACCTACATCAACCCTTGCAGGAGAGGAGTTGTCAATGGACAAGCTCGTTCGTCAGGTCGTTCTTGGAGTCATTCTTTCGCTGGCGGCGCTTTCTCTGACGGGGCCCGTGGCGGCCCAGCCGTTGCCCACTCCGGGTCAGTTCGTCCGCTTCCTGGACCTCCGCTGCTACGACATCCCGGATCAACCGCCGCTCGGCGTGCCGCTACTGCTCACCCATCTGAACCCGGTGTTCCTCAATGCCGGGGCGCCGCCGGAAAACGTCGTCCTTCAGGAGCCGGAAGACCTCTGCGTGCCGGTGCGGAAGAACGGCCAGGTGATTCCCCCGCAGTCGTTTCCCTTCCTCCAGTACGCGGACCTGAAGTGCTACCGCATCGGCGGGCCGCCGCTCAACCTGAATGTGAACCTGAGCCAGCTCAACCCGGTGATTGCGGCGCTGTACGGGGCGAACGTCAACGTGTGGGTCCGAGAGCCGCAGCAGCTCTGCGTACCCGTGGTCAAGAACGACCAGGTCGTGCCGCCGGCCGTCCAGCAGCTCATCCAGTGGCTGGACATCAAGTGCTACCGCGTCGACGCGCCGCTGATCCCCGACAGGCCGATCAACCTGACGCACCTGAACCCGCTCTTCGCCGGCACCCCGGCGGAGGCGGCGAGGATCGTCGGGCCGACGCCGATCCAGCTCTGCGTGCCGGTGAAGAAGAACAACTCGTTCACGACCTCGGCGGCCATCGCCAACATCATCCGGTTCTCGGACGTGCTCTGCTACAACCTCGATGCCCCGCCGCTCGACAAGACGCTCAAGCTGAGCCACTTGAACCCCGTGCTGCGCGCCATGGGCTTGCCGGACGAGCACGTCAAGGTTACGGACACCACCAAGCTCTGCGTGCCCGTGGCCAAGAACGGCATGTTCCCGCCAGGCTGACCGATAGAGGAGAGACTGGGCGCGCCGTTCGAAAGGGCGGCGCGCCCGTCCGTTCACGATTGCTGCTTGTCGCGGCTCGCCCGAATGAAGCGGAGCTGCTCGTCGTCGAGCGCCTTGTTCTGGGTCGCGGCCTCCAGAAGGAAGCTCTCCAGTGCGCCGCCGTCGGAGACGATCCTCTTCCCCTCCCTGCCCTGGATCTCGACCCGGCCGCCGTAGACCGCCAGGTCCTGCGCTCCGCCCCGGACCAGGAGACCGTTGTAGCCGAGGATCGAAGGGAGCACGCTCCCGCCGCGAAAGTCCGGATCAGGCTGCGCCGCAGCCAGGAGCTGCGTGACGCGCTCGGCCTGCTCGGCCGTGAGGGTGAACGTCGGGTTGGGCCGTCCGGAGTAGAGGAGGACGGTGACCTGGACGCCGTCGCCCTCCGCCGCGCGGGCGCTGCCGGAAGCGCAAGCCGCCAGGGCCAGGGCCACGGCCAGGGCGGTCAGAGCGAGGGACATGGAGCTAGTTGATGTTTTCACTGCCGTTGCCCTCCGTAGATCTGGAGCAGGAGCAGAGATACCCGCAGAAATCAGTATAGCCGCCGCGGTCGGCGGTCTCCGGGTTGGGGATCGGGTTGCCCGAGTTGTCGAGGTTGGTCGCCGGGGACGGTCCCGGCTTGTGGGTCCACATGCCGTTCTGGTCGCGCCGGTACCAGTGGTAGTCCGAGCCGGGATCGACCACCAGGGCGAGCGTGCACTCCTTCTTCGGGCAGTTGTTCGGTCCGGCCACGGCCACCAGCCCGTCGGCGACCGCCGCCGTCCTCACATTGTTGCACTCCAGGGCCGTCCACTGCGCCCCGGCCGCCCGCCCGGGCTGGGCGAACGTGTCCGTGCGTTTGTTGTTGGAGTAGTTGTAACAGTTGTTGTCCCACTGGATCTGGATGTTGCTGTTCCAGAACGCCGGGGTGTAGGTCGGAATGCTGCAGCACGCGCCCACGGCGATCGCCAGGAGCACGGCCGAGGCATAGAAAGCCCTTCGTCTCATGAGGTGCCCTCCTTTCAAGAGGGGAACGAGGCCGGAGCCCGTTCTCCTCAGCTAGAAAGGCTTGGAAGGGCCGGATTTGTTACAGGGAGCCTCTCAAGCCCGTCAGAACGCCGCCGAGCGCGATCGAGATGAGATCGAGCGCTTAGGATTCCAATCTGACGGATTCGATCTCAAAACGAGCGCGCTGGAATTCAAAAGCGGCCCGGTAAAAATGACAACGAGCGCGTTGGATTCGAATTCGAGCCCGTCAAACTGGAGTTTGACGGGCCGGAAATCAAAGCGGGCGCTTGGAATTCCAATCCTAAGCGTCCGAAGCCTCCTCGATCGCCTGGAATTCCAATCCTAAGCGCTCGAAGTCTCCCCGGACGCCTGGAATTCCAATCTGAAGGGCTCGAAGTCTCCCCGGACGCTCTGAATTCCAGTTCCAAGCGCTCGAAGTCTCCTCGGGTACTTGGAATTCCAATCCAGGGCACACGAAGTCTCGTCGGCTGCTTCGAATTCCAATCCAGCCCGCTCGAAGCTTCCTCGGGGTCCGCTGAAATCCACTCTGGCGCGCTTGACGAGACTTCGGACGCCCCGAAATCCAGTTTTCGGAACCGGGAGTGACCTGCGGCGTGCCGGAATCGGTTTTCGAGCCGCCGAAAGCCTCCGCGACGCCCGAAAAGCCGCTCGGACGGCAACGGGGTCGTCCTCGAGCGCGTTGAAGGCCGATCTCGGGACGGTGCCGTTGCCGCCAGCCCAGGCTTCGAGCTCCATCCACTTCTACTGCCACTTTTCGTTACGGCTGCCCACCTCGCCTGAGCCTGGCCGCCAGCTTCGGAATGGAGTCAATGGAGAGGACGGAAATCCTCTCGTCCAAGGGATAGTCATGACGGCCGGGATAGACTACCCAGAGGTGTTCCAGGGAGAGGTCGCGGATCGCGATGTGCATCGAGCGGCTGCTGCCAGGTGCGTCGGCGTACTTGAACTCGAATCCGAAGCGCTTTCCCGCCAGATGCACCATGAGATCGAGCTCGGCGCCGCCGTGCGTGGCCCAGTAGTACGCGTCGCGAGTCGCAAGCTCGCCGAGAACGTGCTCGATCGCGAAGCCTTCCCAGGAGGCGCCCAGCTTCGGGTGACCGAGCATGTCGTCGAGGCTCGTCGCCTGAAGCAGGGCGTGCAGGAGACCGCTGTCGCGGAGGTAGACCTTGGGAGCTTTGACCTGCCGTTTCCCAAGGTTCTCGAACCAGGGAGGGAACACACGCACCATGAAGGCACCGGCGAGGATGTCGAGGTATCGGCGGGCCGTGTTCTCCGAGGTGCCGAGGGAACGGGCGAGCTGGGTGGCGTTCCAGATCTGTCCGTGCAGGTGAGCCACCATCGTCCAGAACCGCCGCAACGTTTCGGCTGGCACCGTGATACCTAGCTGAGGGATGTCTCGTTCGAGGAAAGTGCGGATGAAATCGTCCCGCCAGATTCGGCTGGCAGTGTCATCCGGTGCCAGGAACGACCGCGGGAAGCCGCCGCGCACCCACAGCCGGGTGCGGTTCTCCAATCCCACTTCCTCAAGATCGAAACCTCCGAGGTCGATGAAGCCGATGCGCCCGGCGAGCGACTCTGAAACCGCTTTGACCAGCTGCGGGGATGCGGAGCCCAGCAGGAGGAACCTGGCCCTGTTTTCTGGCCGGTCGACCAGCACGCGGAGCACTTCGAACAGCTCGGGCAGGCGCTGCGCCTCGTCGAGGATCACGAGGTGCGATAGACCCTCCAACGCTCGCATGGGAGCGGACAACCGGCGAACGTCGACAGGGTTCTCGAGGTCGAAGAGCTCCGAAGGTATCTGCTCCGCAACCATCCTGGCGAGCGTGGTCTTGCCGCATTGCCGTGGACCGAGAAGGGCCGCAATGGGATGCACGCCCAGAGTTGCGATGATGCGCTCCAAAGCTCGGGGGCGAGGGATCATAGGGGCATTATACCTTGAAAATCCTTAAGCCGGTTGCGGATTTTCAAGGAACAGGTTGCGGCTTCCGAGAAAGAACCCCGGCGGCTTCAGGATCGCCGGGGTTCTTCGCTCGCTCAATACTGCCAGTTTTCGTTCCGGCTTCCGGAGCCGGACGACGGCACCGTGTAGCTCCGGTTCGAGCCATTCTCCCAGGTCGTCTCCTGCCTCATGATGTACTTGTACTGGATCGCCGAGCCCTTGCTGGCGGTGAAGAAGACCGGGCCGCTCCAGGTGTCGCTGTCCATCCAGTTCAGCTTGACCGCCTTGGTCACGTCCCAGTTGCCCAGCTCGGGCACGTTCCCCACCACGTAGAGGTCCTGACCCGGCGAGGTCACGTAGTTGTTGACCGTGAAGTCCACCCGCACGGCTGCCGGATCGGTACAGGTGCGGGCCAGTCCGAGAATAGGTGTCCGGCGAGTGCGGGCCCCAACATTCTGCCGGGCAGGGTGTCTATCCCAGGCGGATCTGACTATGAATACGAACATGGCACGGGAAATCCACTACGAAGACCTGGCGCTCGCCATCGAGCCCGAGGGGGAAGAGACGTTTCGTGTCCGTGCCATCAATACGCCATACGGACTCACCTCTGCTCCCTTCTCGCTGCCCTTCCGCCGCAGTGACTTGGAGGCGCTGATCGAGGAGAGCGGGGTCGCGGTTCTCGATGGTCGGCCTGGAAGCGACATCTCGCGGAACTTGGTCAAAACCGGCGGGCGGCTCTTTCGGGCACTCTTCCATGAAGCCGTCCGGGAAGTCTATCTGCTGTGCAAGGGGCGGAGCGAATCGACTCCCGACCACGGCTTGAGGATCCGGCTCGTCTTGCCGATCGACACGCCGGACTCCGCTCTGCTGCAGGCTCTCCCTTGGGAGCTTCTCTACTGCGAGCAGACCGACGACTATCTCGCCAGGAGCGAGCTGACGCCCGTGGTTCGGCAACTCGTGATCCCCTGGGCTTCGTCCGCTTTCGCGGGCTCCCCTCCGGAGCGGCTTCGCATTCTGATCGCCGTAGCGTCTCCCCACGGCGCCGAGCCTCTCGAAGACGTTGACGAACGGGTCCGAATCTTCAATGCCTGGTGCAAGCAGGAGCAGGTGGAGGTCGAGCTGCTTCTGAACGCCACGCTGAATGGTCTGCGCGAGGAGCTCCGGTCCAGGCACTATCAAGTTCTTCACTTCATTGGACATGGCAACTTCGACGCCGAGACCGGAGCAGGGGCTCTGCTGTTCGAGACTCCCGAGCGCAGGCCACATCGTGTGTCCGGCAAGCTGCTGGCCGAGGCTCTGAAGGGGAGCCGCGAGTTGCGGCTGGTCTTTCTCAACGCCTGCGAGACCGGTCTGCTGGCGTGGCGCCCCGGGCAGAACCCTTTGCTGGGGACGGCCGCAGCCCTGGTTCAGCGCGGTGTGCCCGCGGTCATCGCGAATCAGTTTCCGATCTCGGATTCCGCCGCCCGCGTCTTCAGCGAGGCCGTATATCGCTCCTTGGCGCGCGGCAGCTCGCTCGAAGCCGCCGTCGGAGACGGCCGGTTTGCGATTCATCAGGAGGATACGGATTCCTGGGAATGGGTCACTCCGACGCTTTTCACGGCTCTCTCGGGCGCGGACGTCTTCAAGCCGCTGTGCGCGCCACCCCGAAAGCGAACGCCTTCGCCCGGGGAAGCCCTCTCGCAAGCGGGCCGTCTCCTGACAGAGGGAACGTACGAGGCGGTGCGCGAGAAGGTCGAGTCAGCCCGGGCGGCCGGCGCGGAGTCAGCAGATCTTCACTATTACCTGGCCTTGGCTTTACTGCGCGGCCGGCGACCTCGATCCCTGAAGCTGGAAGAGATCAGGCCAATTGTGGACACGGCAGCCAGATCGCTGAGCCTGCCCGACTGCGCCGCGCACCATTCTTGCCTTCTCGCCTTTCTCTACAAGGATTTCTACCTCGAAAACTATCTCGTGCCTCCGGAGCCAGGGTACGACGCGCTCGTGACGAAAGCTGCGGCCCTGCCGCTGAATCCCGAGAGGTTGAACGAGCTCATCCGCCTCGTCCCCTGGGCCAAAACCGTCGTGGATGCCGTCCAGAAATCGGCAAAGTGAGAGGATCCCCATGACCGCAACCGAAATCTTCCCGGAGCTGCGAGACAAGCGCTGGTGGTACTTCGCGGATTTCCGCCTGCGCTACGCGCTCGCGTTGCTCTTCCTGGGCTTGGTTCTCGCCAACTTTCCCGTAGGTAAGCTGCTGCTGCTCTTCGGGTTCATGTGGATCGGAGGCTCCCTGTTTCTCCGTCGATTGCGGCCGCCGGAAGAGGAGGTGGATGGGCTCTTTGCCCAGGAGACCGACGCGCTGGTCGCGGAAGCGGCGCGCAGGTTCCGGGTGGAGGACCAGGATCTTCGGGTAAAACCGCTGGTTCTCCGCGGACCCATTGAGCGCAACATTCCCGACTATTACCGGTTTCTGAGCGGACCGAGGACCGGCCGGGACGGGAGGCGGCGCTCGCCCATCAACCGTGTGGTCATCCTGCTGCCGATGGAGAACCGCCTCGGAATCTACTCGTGCCAGTGCGATCTCCTCAGGTATTCGACATCGCACGTCTCCATGGAGGAGCACGGCTACAAGGACGTGGTCTCGCTCAGATTAGAGCAGCATGCAGCGGACACTGCTGTGAAGAGCTTTGATGGAACGGCTCCGATCGACAGTCAAGTCCTCACCCTGGAGCTCGCGAACGGCAAGAAGCTGGCCTTCCCTGTCGCGGAAGGGAGAACGAGCAGCGGAGCAGACGAGGAGAAGGTCAGCAGTCTCGAGAAGACGATGCGCTCCATCCAGGCGCTTCTCAGGTAGCCGGCAACCCTTGGCCCGATGACCCTTTCCATGGAGGCAGCGAAGTGACAATCCTCAGAGAGCCCTATCTCGCCTATCAGTCCGTCCGACCACCGGTCCCGACGGGCAAGGAAACGCTGGCGCACGTGCACAGCGGAGACGTGCTGACACGCTCGTTGCCCAGCTTTCTCCGGATCGGAGCCGTCCTGTGGTTCCTGGCTTATTCCGCCGCCTGGCTGGGTCTCTGGCAGGTCGTCTACCGGGAGTATGAGCGCTGGGAATTGCTGCAGGCGTTCTTCGCGCAGGTGATCGCGATCCTGACGGCCTACGTCGTGGTCAGGGTGACCCTGCTGCGCGCGCGGCACATTAACGTGCTCCCTGGGGACGACTTCATCTTCCTGAGAGTTCTTGCGCTGCTCTGCCGATGGCTCGGCGAGGTCGCGCTGATCCTGGCCGTCGGCCTGTCACTGAGCGCGGCTCTGACTCCTGTCAGCCTGTCTCTCCTGTATCTCTCGTCAACGGGGGCAACACCGACCACCTTACTCGGATTCGGATTGCTTCTTGGCTCGATGTTTGCGCTGATCGCCGCGTTCTTCGTCTTTCTATTTATGTACGCGGTTGCGACCACGATCGATCTCATGCTGGCCATTGAGTTCAACACCCGGGCCGAGCGAGCCGCGAACGCGCGGGAGCTACTGCAATCCGAACGATAGGAGGCGTCATATGGAACGTTGTCCTCGCTGCTCTGAAGCGATCGAAAGCGCCTGGGCCTACTGCCCCACTTGTGGAAGGTCTCGCATCCTGGAGAGTCTGCGGATTTCTGTGAAGACTCCGGATTGGCAATACAAGGTCCTGCGGAGCCTGATCCTGGTCATGGGGGTCTGGCTGGTGGTGACGATCGGCGTCGCCTTCCTTCGCGAGGCCAAGGCAGTCCGAGATGCCCGGCAGTTGCTGGCGACAGGGAAACCTCAGGAAGCCTGGAGCACACTTGAGCCCTTTCTCAGGGAGCATCCCAAGCACGACCAAGCCCTCTTCCTCTGCACGGAGGCGAACATTGCCCTGGGCGATCTGCCGAGAGCTGGAGAATGCTTCAAGAGAAAGCGGGATGTGTCGCCGGACCTGGCTTCGATGCTCAAGCCCCAGCTCGGCTCCGCAATCGCAGCGAAGTCGCTCACTCTTGGCTGCGACCCTGATGCTTTCAAGGCGCTGTTCATCCTGGCGGAGGAGGTCGGCGCCCCCGATCCCCGCGAGGTCGGCAAGGGTCTGCCCGGCATCGTCATGAACTGCGCCCAAACCTCGCAGATGGAGAAGCTCGCGGACATCGCCGTCTTCCTGGCGGGAAAAAACCGTGCAATGGAGCTGGTGGAGCTCGGATTCGTCCCGATCATCGAGCAGGCGGAGAATCGCTGGCATGCGCGGCATTGGGCGCAACAGGCCGTGAGCTTGGTTCCTGAAAGCGAGGAGGCGGTGAATAACGCGCTCGCTCGCCGCGAATAAGACGGAGGGGGAGGGGGCCGAAGCCCGCTCCCCTGGTAGAGAGCCTCAATACTGCCAGTTTTCGTTACGGCTCCCGGAGCCGGACGACGGCACCGTGTAGCTGCGGTTGCTGCCGTTCTCCCAGGTCGTCGAGCCTCCGTTCCTCATGATGTACTTGTACTGGATCGCCGAGCCCCTGCTGGCGGTGAAGAAGACCGGGCCGCTCCAGGTGTCGCTGTCCACCCAGTTCAGCTTGACGGCCTTGGTCACGTCCCAGTTGCCCAGCTCGGGCACGTTTCCCACCACGTAAAGATCCTGTCCCACGGAGGTCACGTAGTTGTTGACCGTGAAATCCACGCGCACGGCCGCCGGATCGGTGCAGGTGCGGGCCAGGAGCGCCAGGGTCGAGCGCGCCTGCACGCCGTAGGTCGAGCCTGTGATCTTGGGCAGGATCTGCGAGCTCCACGAGCTCACCGTCGGGTCGTAGTAGATGTTGCCGGTGCCCTCGGCCCAGTCCGCCGTGTCGGCCAGCAGCCACCAGCATTTGCCGTTGGGCGCCGTGGGGATCGTGAAGTTGAGGTTGGTCCAGTAGGAGTTGTACGCCACGTAGAGGTCCGGCGCGCTGGAGGTGCCGCCCGTTTCGGCGGAGGAGCCGTCGATCAGGAAGGCCAGGGTGTGGGAGGTCGAGCTCCAGTCAGGCGTGTCCGGCGAGGTGCCGTGCCAGGCCAAGTCCTTGTAGCCGTCGCTGTCGTGGTCCGTGCCCGAAACGTGGACGGTCCGCCGCAGGCCGGGATGGGCCTTGCGGAACGCCGCGAGCTTGCGGAAGAAGTCGTACGTCTTCGGATTGTCGGTCTTCTTCTGCCAGTTGATCCAGCCGCAGGCGTTGTCCGCCATGTAGCCGTTGTTGTTGCCGTTCTGGGTCTGGCGGAACTCGTCGCCGGCCAGGATCATCGGCACGCCCTGGTGGACGAGCAGGTGGGTGGCGAAGTTGCGGATCTGCCGCCGCCGCAGCACTTCGTCCCCGCCGCTGTCCCAGGAATCATTGTCGTTGCTGCCGCTGTTGGGATCGGCTCCCGTGGGGTTGCAGTCGCCGGTGCCGTTCTGTTTCGTGTTGTAGGAGACCAGGTCGTTGAGCGTGAAGCCGTCGTGCGCGGTGACGAAGTTGACGCTCTCCTCGGGCGAGCCGAAGCCGCTCCAGGTGGAGGTGATGGAGGAGCCCAGGCCGCCCGCCTGGCTGTTGTCGCCCTTGGCCCACTTGCGCACGTTGTCGCGCCAGAAGCCGTTCCACTCCGACCAGCCGGCGGGGAACTGGCCGACGCCATAACCGCCCGTGTCCCAGGCTTCGGCGACCACCTTGAAGTCCTCGTCCTGGGCGAGCTGGGCGATTTCGATCAGGGTCGTGGCGTTCGAGTTGAACACCCGGCCGTCGCTCCCCTCGCGCCCGAGCTCGTAGGCCAGGTCGAAGCGAAAGCCGTCGACGCCCATCTCCTCGTGCCAGTAGGCGAGGCTGTCCTTGATGAGCCGCCGCACCGCGGGCCGGCTGGCATTCAAATTGTTGCCCGTGCCGGTGGACTCCCAGTAGCAGGTCTTGTCGTCCGCCAGGGTGTAGTAGGTGGCGTTGTCGAGGCCGCGCAGGTTGATGTAGCGTACCGGGTTGCCCCCGCAGGAGCCGCCCTCGAACGTGTGATTGAAGACCACGTCGAGCCAGACCTCGATCCCCTGGGCGTGGAGGGCCTTGGCCATCTCCTTGAACTCGTTGACCTGCTGGCCCGCGGTGTACGTGCAGCTCGAGAAGTCCGGGCAGAGGTACTCGCGGTTCGGGGCGAAGAACTGGGTCGTCATATAGCCCCAGTAGTTGATCCGGTCGGCGGAGGCGCCGCCCACGGGATCGTCGTACTGCGGGTACTCGTGGATCGGCAGCAGCTCGACCGCGGTCAAGCCCAGGCCGCTGAAGTAGGAGGCCTTGGCCTTGAATCCGTCGTACGTGCCGCGGATCGTGGAAGACACCGACGAGTCGTTGCGCGTGAAGCCACGCAGGTGGACCTCGTAGACGATCGAGTCCTTCATGGCGGTGTCGGGCCGCACGTCGCCGGTCCAGTCGAAGGAATCGTCGTTGATCACGATCGACTTGGGCATGGCGCCCGCGCTGTCCACGAAGGCGTAGGTGTTGTTCCCACCCAGGATGGCAGTGGAGTAGTGGTAGTTGCCGTCGCCCCCGAGCACGCGCTGCGGCTCGCCGGTGACCGCCTTGGCGTAGGGATCGGTCAGCAGCTTGTTGGGGTTGAAGCGGTTGCCGTTGGAATCGGCGTGCGAGATGAAGCCGAGGTTGCTGCCGGCCGTCCAGCTCGCGTTATAGGGCCAGTTGGGGCCCCAGGCCCGCAGGCCGTAGAGGGTGCCCGCGCCGGCCCCGGACACGGTCACGGTCCAGATGTGGTTGACCGTGTCGGTCTTGGTCATGGTGTGGCGGGCGGTGGGGTTCGAGGCCGTGGGGCTGGAAAAGATCCAGACCTCGATGCGGGTGGCGTTCTGCGAGAACACCGCGAACTGGACTCCGCCCGACACCAGTGTGGCGCCAAGCGGCGTCTGGGCGGCCGCCGGTACGGCCAGGAACGCCATCAGGGCCAGAACCGTGGCCCCGAGCCGGATGAGATGGGATGACATGCGCTCTTCTCCTTTCGCTATAAGCGAATCAACGTACCGCGCTACTTTAGACTTCCCGCAGGCCCTCCGCCCCGCCGTCGGGGTAGGAAAATGACATTCCCGACCCGTTTTCCGTCTCTAGTCTTTTCAAACGCCCACCGGTGTGGGCTTGACAATGTGGCCACCAGTGGCTACATTTGTCCTCATGAAGGAGGTCGGGATTCGTGAGCTCAAGAATCGTCTCAGCGAATACGTGCGGCTGGTCCGCTCGGGGGAGGTGGTCATGGTGACGGACCGTGGAGAGGTCGTGGCGGAGCTTCGCCCTCCTGGAGGCGGGGAGGGAATCGAGCAATATCCGGGCCTTGCCGACCTGGCCCGGCGGGGGCAGGTCCGTCTGGGCGAGCCGAACCGGTCGGGGCTGTATCCGGTGCTGGCGGCGGTGACTCCCTACGGCACGGCGGCGCGGCTGCTGGACGAAGAACGGGGTGACCGTTGAACCTGTATGCCGAGTCGAGCGCGGTGCTGGGCTGGCTGCTGGCAGAGGAGACGGCCGGCGCGGTGGTGGAGGCCCTGGACGGGGCGGAGATGGTGGTGGCCTCCGAGCTGACCCTGATCGAATGCGACCGGACGCTGCTGCGGGCGCGGGCCGCAGGGGAGCTCTCCGACTTCGAGGCCGCCCGCCGCCGCAACCTGCTGGAGGCGGCATCGGCGCACTGGAACCTGCTGCCGCTCGGCCGCGACATCGTGGAGCGTGCCCGGCGCCCGTTTCCGGGCGAGCCGCTGCGGACCCTCGACGCCCTTCACATCGCCAGCGCCCTGGCCGCCCGCTCCGCGGTCCCCGGCCTGGCGCTCCTCACCCTCGACAACCGTGTGCGCGGCAGCGCGGCGGAGCTCGGCTTCAGGATCGTCCCGGCTTGATCCCTGGCCACACGAACCTCATGGGTCCATGGGATTTGGCAACCATTCTGCATAGTCTTCGGGCTTCATCTCGGTCGAGAGGGGCAGAAGGAATCCACATTCCAGAGGGGATGACATGAGCCAGTATCAGATTGCCTTGGTGGTCGGCAGCCTGCGCCGCGATTCGTTCAACCGCAAGCTGGCAAATGCAGTCGTTGCGCTGGCGCCGCCCGAGCTCTCGTTCAAGGACGCCCGGATCGACGACCTGCCGCTCTACAACCAGGACGACGACGCAAATCAGGCCGATCCGGTCAAGCGGCTGAAGGCCGAGATCACGGCTTCCCAGGGCCTTCTTTTCGTCACGCCCGAGTACAACCGTTCGCTCCCGGGAGTGTTTAAAAACGCGATCGATCACGCCTCGCGTCCCTATGGCCAGAGCGCCTGGGCGGGCAAGCCCGCCGGTATGATGGGCGCGTCGGTCGGCGCCGCCGGCACCGCCATGGCCCAGCAGCACCTGAGGAACATTCTGGCGTACCTGGACGTGCCGACGCTCGGGCAGCCGGAAGTCTTCATTCACGTGAAGGACGGCCTGTTCGGCGAGGGAGGCAACCTCGCCAGCGCGGATACCAAGGCTTTCCTGCAGAACTGGATGAACAAGTATGTCGCCTGGGTCAAGATGCATGCCGCGTAACCGGGCGCTCGCCGCGTTGCTCCTGTCCGCGCTCGCTGCCATCGGCTGTGCCGGCCGGCGCGAGCCGGCGACCGCAGCGACCGCGGGGGGCGAGGCTCCGCCGCCGGCCAGCGCCGCGGAACCGTCTCTGCGCGAGCTCTGCCGGGATGGCAAGCCGGTGGAGGAGAACCTGCTCGACAACAGCCGCCGCAGGCTCGAAGAGACCTTCTGCGGCGCCACGCTCTGGTTCGACGGGCTCTTCGGCCAGCCCGACGTCGAGAATGCCCGCGCGGTATCCGGCCGCGTCGAGCTGTCCGCGATCCACACCGAAGCGGATGGAACCGAGCCCAGGGCCCGGCTCCGCCTCAAATACGACCTGCCGAACCTCGACAGGCGGGTCAACCTCTTCCTCGGGCGGGACGACCGCGACGATTTCGTGCAGGGACGCCAGGAGGGTTTTGCCATCCGCTCGTCGGTGTTTGGAGTGGAAACCGAGGACCGGTGGCTGGCGGGGCTCGGGTATTCGCCCCCCGGGCGATGGAAGGAACGCCTCGACTTCCGCGTCGGCGGCCGCTTGAGCTCGGCTCCCGAAGTCTTCGTGCAGGGCCGCCTGCGGCGCAACGTGTTCCTGGGCGACCGATCGGTCTGGCGCCTTCGCGAGACCGTTTTCTATGAAAACCGCGACGGTTTCGGCTCGACGTCGAGCGCCGATTTCGATTACGTCCTGCGGCGGACTCTCCTCTTCCACTGGGGAACGGTGGGCACGGTTTCGGAGGCCACGGACGGCATGGACTGGCGCTCGGCGACGGTGCTCTATCAGAACCTCGGATCGAGATCTGCGCTCGCCTACGAGCTCTTCCTTCGCGGCTCGACCGGCGCCGACATCGGGGTGCGCGAGTACGGCGCCCGCACCGTGTACCGGCGGCCCTTGAACCGCGAGTGGCTCTATGGCGAGCTGATCGGCGGCTACACCTGGCCCCGCGAGTCGCTCGACGAGCAGCGCGAGGGTTCGGTACTGTTCGGGTTCGGCCTCGAGCTGCTGTTCGGCCGCAACCCTTACTGAAAGGCCTCTTCGAGCTGGCGGGGTGTAACAACGGCCCGCCGCGGTCGTAATCTCCTGGAGGAGGTCTCACCATGCGCAAAGCCATTGCGGTCCTTCGGACTCTGGTTGGTATCGTCGCCGGATACGCGCTTCTGGGTCTGCTGATCACGCTCGTCTTCGAGAAAGGGCTCGGCGGGGTCGGCTATGGGAAGTCGAGCGTGGGAATCCTGCTCCTCGCGGGCTTCTGCGGCTTCGCCTCGGCCGTAGCCGGGAGCATGGCCGCGGCCCTGATCTCCGGCGGCCGCCGTTGGACGACGGCGACCGTCATGAGCCTGCTGGTCGTGGTGGAAACCACCTGGCTCATCACCTCGGGCCGGGCAGACGGCCCCGTCTGGTTCGACGCGCTGGGCGCCCTGTCGTTGATCGTGGGCATCCAACTCGGCGCGCTCCTCTACGGCCGGTTCCGTCCGCGGCCCGCTCCTGTCCCCGTTCTCCGGTAGTGGTTCGGAAACTGCGCGGTTGCTCCGGCGTACAATGAGGAGCGGCCGTGCCGGCCGTCTTCAGGAGGGCGAGCCCATGGACAATGAACCAACCATCCTGTTGATGCTTCTGGTCTTCTCGGTTCCGATTCTCGCGATCCTTTCGAGGTTCGTAACGCGGTGGCGGGCGCTGGGGACCTCCAATGGAAAGCTGGTGCAGCAGGTCGAACGGTTGGAGAAGGCCAACGAGGAGTACGCCCAGCGTCTCGAGAACCTGGAGACCGTCGTGGCCAGCCAGACCTCGAACGTGCTCCAGCAGCCCGGGCCGATACCCACCGGCCCTCACCAGCTCGAGGAGATGAACACCCAGAGGGTTGCCAACCTGGCTCGGCGGCTCGGCGGATGAGCCGACGGTTACAGAAAATTTACGTCGCCCCGAGCTCCGCACCTAGTACGATAAAAGAGCGCCCGCCTGGGCGATTCCAAAGGAGGTCCGGATGCTCAAGCTCTCGCCACGGACGGCCGCCGCTCTCGCTCTCATCCTGACAACGTGCGCCGCTCTCGCTGTCGCCGCTCCGGCAGCCTCGCCGGAATGGCCCCAGTGGCGCGGCCCCAACCGGGACTCCGTAGCCCAGGAGTCGGGTCTGCTCACGGCGTGGCCCGAGGCCGGGCCGCCGCTGGCCTGGAAGGCGAGCGGCCTCGGCGGCGGCTTTTCGAGCCTCTCCATCTCCGGCGGCCGGATCTACACCCTGGGCGACCGTCAGGGCAGCCAGCAGGTGGTGGCGATGAGCCTCGCGGATGGCAAGATCGCCTGGGCGGCCAAGGTCGGTCCCATCTGGGAGGACGAGTACGGCGGCCCGCGCGGGACTCCGACGGTCGACGGCGACCGGGTGTACGCGCTCGGCACCGAAGGGGACCTGGTCTGCCTGCAGGCGGCCACGGGCAAGGAGGTCTGGAGAAAGAACCTCGCCCGCGACTTCGGCGGCCGGGTCATGTCGAGCTGGAAGTGGGCCGAGTCTCCCCTGGTGGACGGCGACCGCCTGATCGTGACGCCAGGCGTCCCAAGCGCGACCCTGGTCGCCCTGGACAAGAAGACCGGCAAGGAGATCTGGCGCGCCGCGACGCCGAATTTCGGCGACAAGGGGAGCGACGGCGCCGGCTACTCCTCGGTGGTGATCTCCAACGGCGGCGGCGTCAAGCAGTACGTCCAGTTGACCGGCCGGGGCCTGGTCTCGGTGCGCGCCCAGGACGGCAAGTTCCTCTGGGGCTACAACAAGGTCGCCAACGACATTGCGAACATCGCGACGCCGGTGGTCAAGGGCGATCACGTCTTCGCCTCGACCGGCTACCAGACGGGCAGCGCGCTGCTGAAGCTGAGCAAGGCCGGAGACGGCGTGCAGGCGCAGGAGGTCTACTTCCTGCCGTCCAAGACCCTGCAGAACCACCACGGCGGCCTCGTCCTGATCGGCGATTACATCTATGGCGGCCATGGGCACAACCGGGGCTATCCCATCTGCGTCGAGATGGCGAGCGGCAAGGTGGCCTGGGGGGGAGAGGGTGCCGATCTCGCCCATGGCGGCTCCGGCTCGGCCGCGGTCACGGCGGCCGACGGCCACCTCTACTTCCGGTACCAGAACGGCCGCATGGTCCTGATCGAAGCCAAGCCGCAGGGCTACCAGGTGAAGGGCGCGTTCTCGATCCCGGGCGTCAGCCATCCGAGCTGGTCTCACCCGGTGGTCGCCGGGGGCAAGCTCTATCTGCGCGAGCAGGACAATCTCTACGTCTACGACCTGAAGCGCGGGTAAGTGGAAAAACAGGCCCGGCCTCGTCTCCGGCTGAAGGTATATACTCCGCTTGGAGGTGAAACCATGGGTGATGAAATGAAGGTGGCCGAGCCGCAAAAAGAGCACGAGTGGCTGCAGAAGCTCGTCGGCGAGTGGACGTATGAAAGCGAAGCGATGATGGGGCCGGACCAGCCGCCGCTGAAGAGCGGGGGAACCGAGAGCGTGCGGCCGCTCGGCGGCCTCTGGACCGTGGGTGAGGCGCAGGGTGAGATGCCCGGCGGCGGTCCCGCGACAAGCTTGATGACGGTCGGCTTCGACCCGCAGAAGGGACGTTTCGTGGGCTCGTGGATCGGGTCGATGATGACCAACCTCTGGGTCTACGACGGGGAGCTGGACGCGGCCGGGCGGGTGCTGTCGCTCTACTCCGATGGTCCCGCCATGAGCGGCGACGGGATGGCGAAGTACAGGGACGCGATCGAGATCGTCAGCGACGATCACCGGATCATGACGGCCGCTGTGCAGGGCGAGGACGGCAATTGGAGCCAGTTCATGACGACGCACTACCGGCGGAAGACCGCCTGAGAGGAGGCTCGCATGCTGGGAGACAAGGACGCTGTGGCCACGATCGCCGTCAAGGACCTGGACGTGGCCCGGAAATTCTACGAAGGCACGCTCGGCCTCAAGCCGGCCGAGGAGCAGGAGCCGGGCTCTCTGACCTTGAAGAGCGGGAGCTCCACCATCTTCCTCTACGAATCGCAGTACGCCGGGACCAACCAGGCCACCGCGCTCACCTGGGGAGATGTCGACGTCGAGGGCATCGTGCAGGCCCTCAAGGCAAAGGGTGTCAAGCTCGAGCACTACGACGCCCTGCCGGACACGGCCCGGCAGGGCGACGTGCACGTCGCGGGAGATCTGAGGCTCGCCTGGTTCAAGGACCCGGACGGGAACGTCCTGGCCCTCGCCGGC
>DASUNJ010000764.1:0-8977 GCA_036277235.1 Thermoanaerobaculia bacterium
AAGGACGAGAAGGACGACCTCGACGCCGAGATCGTCCTCAAGCTGAAGCGCGGCTACCCGCAGGACAACATCATCTTCGAGGACTCGACGGAGGCGGTCCTGATGCAGGCAAGGACCGAGGTGATGCGATGTGCCGTAGACGACGTGAACAATCTGGAGAAGCTCCTCCGCCTGTTCTTCAGCTACACGCGGCCCGAAGTGGCGCAGTTCCGAAAGGCCGTCGAGCAGTTCAAGACGGATCTCCCCGCCGTGCTCGAAGCCCTGCGAGGCATGATCGAGAAGGCACACCGCACGAAGGCCGAGTTCCGGCAGGCATCACAAGCATTTCTCGTGCACGCGCAGGAGACGATCAACCCCAGCCTCACCGCCGCCGACGTGCGCGAGATGCTGATCCAGCACATCCTCACCGAGGCTATCTTCGTTGCGGTGTTTCCAGGTACCCCATTTCACCAGGACAACAACGTGGCGCGCGAGCTCTACAAGCTTGAAGCCACCTTTTTCATCGGCAACACCAAGTACCAGACGCTCAGAGGCCTTGAGCCCTACTACGCGGCCATCCGTTCTGCCGCGGCGCAGATCGCCACTCACCACGAGAAGCAGAATTTCCTCAAGGTCATCTACGAGGGCTTTTACAAGGTCTACAACCCCAAGGCCGCGGACCGGCTCGGAGTGGTCTATACCCCGAACGAGATCGTGCGCTTCATGATCGAGAGCGCGGACTGGCTGTGCGAAAAGCATTTCGACCGCAACCTGATCGACAAGGATGTCGAGATCCTGGACCCAGCCACTGGCACCGGAACGTTTGTCTGCGAGCTTCTCGAGCACTTCCGCGGCCAGCCTGCGAAGCTCAGACATAAATACCGCGAGGAGCTGCACGCCAACGAGGTGGCAATTCTGCCGTACTACGTGGCCAACCTGAACATCGAGGCCACCTTCGCGGCGATTACCGGCGAGTACGAGGAGTATCCGAATCTCTGTTTCGTGGACACGCTCGACAACGTGGGCCTGCACACCGCAGCGGTTGGCACGCAGGGGAATCTGTTCGGCAGCGTTACCGAGGAAAATGTGGCGCGCATCCGGCGGCAGAACGGCCGAAGGATCAGCGTAATCATAGGCAACCCGCCATACAACGCCAACCAACTCAATGAGAACGAGAACAACAAGAACCGCGAGTACCCGGAGATCGACCGGCGTATCAAGGCAACCTACATCGCTGAGAGCACGGCGCAGAAGACGAAGCTCTACGATATGTACGCTCGGTTTTTCCGCTGGTCCTGCGACCGGCTGGCCGCCAATGGCGTACTTGCCTTTATTACCAACCGTAGCTTCATCGACAGTCGCACGTTTGATGGTTTCCGAAAGGTGTTGGCAGAAGAGTTCAGCGAGATCCGGGTGGTGGATCTCGGCGGCGATGTGCGTGCTAACCCGAAGCTCTCGGGCACGAAACACAACGTGTTTGGCATTCAGACAGGGGTTGCGATCAGCTTCTTGGTAAAGCGCGCGAAATGGAAAGGCTGTCGCACCTTTTACACCCGCAGGCCGGAGCTCGAAACGGCTGAGGAAAAGCTCGCATTCCTCGGTAACACGCAGATCCAGTCGCTACCCTTCGAGGAGGTGCGCCCTGATTTGAGCGGCAATTGGATTAACCAGACCAGCAATGACTTCCAAGCACTGATGCCGCTTGTGGCTAAGGCGGCGAAGTCGGCGAAGAGACCCTCAAGAGAAAAGGTCCTCTTCGGAGTTTATTGCGCTGGAATCAAGACAAACCGCGATGAGTGGGTCTACGACTTCGATGACACGGCACTCAGAGAGCGAGTTGAGTTCTTTGGAGACCGATTGCTGCGGCAGGGTCGCCGCCGGGAACCACTGCAATTCGATCCCGAAATTAAATGGAGTCGTGATCTGAAACTAAAACTGGCTCGAAAAGGCAAGGAACCCGATCTCTCGGGGGCGTATGTGACCTCGCTGTGGCGGCCCTTTGTTCGGAAAACCTATTGGGCGAACCGGATTCTGAGCGACATATTGACCGAGCATCATTTTAGCTTTTTTGGTCCGGGGCTAAATCGTGCCAACCCTGCGCTTATCTTCTCGGTTGGCAAGCGTAGCTACCCCGCAGTATTTGCGACGGCCGTGCCCGCAAATTATGACATGTTTGTACCGGATGTTGGAGTGTTGGTTCCCTTCTCACTCTATTCAAGCAACGGTAAACAGGCTGACAACATTACCAACTGGGCACTCGGACAGTTCAGGGACCACTATCAGAGTGAAGTTAAGGCGAAGGAGAAATCGATCACCAAGGCGGCGATCTTCCATTATGTCTACGCCGTCCTGCACGACCCGGCTTACCGCGAAAGGTATGGATTGAACCTCAAGCGGGAGCTCCCGCGCATCCCGTTCTACGCCGACTTCTGGCAGTGGGCCGATTGGGGAAAGACCCTCCTGGAACTGCACATCGGATATGAGACTGTCAAACCCTGGCCGCTTCGGCGCACGGAGAGGAGCGACGAAGGAGCGCTGAAGGCCGGCATCACGCCCAAGCCGATGCTCAAGGCCGACAAGGAAGCCGGCCATATCTTGCTCGACATCGAGACCACCCTCGCCGGGATTCCACCGGAGGCATGGGAGTACCGGCTCGGCAACCGCTCAGCGCTTGAGTGGGTGCTCGACCAATACAAGGAAAAGAAGCCCAAGGACCCTACCATCCGTGAACGCTTCGATACCTACCGCTTCGCCGACTACAAGGAGAAGGTGATCGATCTCTTGGCGCGCGTTACAGCGGTTAGTGTGGCGACCGTCCGCATCACCCGGGAAATGAGCGACGCTCGGCGGTAGTCATCCGTCTCGCTGCGATGCCGGCGAGACGCCAGCGGTCCCAGGGGAAAGCGCGCCGCACTCCTGGTGTTGCAGTAATTCAGATGTGACGGAACACTAGACGCTGGTCGGTCGCTTCTGGCGCGATCTCGAGACCGCGGAGGTGAGCGTCACGAGAGCCCGCTCGAAGTCAACCGACTTGGTCGCGATCTGTCCAAGAAGGTCGGTTACCTCGGTATCCTGGTCCAGCCCCAGCACTTCCAAGTCGGCCCTCACCTTCAGAGCCTCGCGGACACTTGTGGCATACCGGCCAAACTGGTAATGAAGGGCTGCCAAGTGGAGGGAGATCAAAGCAACTTCTCGGCGCATGTTCAGGTCTCGGAACCCAGCGCGGGCGGCCTCGAGGAGCTTGCGAGCTTCATCATCCGCACCAGAGTAGCTTTCGAGGCGTCCCTGGAGCCACATCAGCTTCAGCACGTTCACTTCTCCGGTTGCGGCGAGCGGCTCCTCGATCGCGTTCAGCAATGCGCGGGCTCTCCCAAGCTGGCAGTCTGTGATCAGGCAGTCGGCAAAGTTCTGGAGAGAGACCAGAAGTAGCTCTCTTCCTTCGGCGCCGCATTTGACAAGAATGTTGATGCCTTGCTCAATCATCCGAGCCGCGTCGCCGGGTTGTTGCTGGAAATCGTAAACCATGCCTGCCTGCATAAAGACTTTCGCCAAACCGATCCGGTCCCGGCTTGTGCTTCGCATTACCTCTGCCTTGCGGAGCTCGCTGAGGGCGCCGGTAAAGTCGCGGCATGCCAGCAGCAGTGAGGCACGAAACTCGTGAATTATCGGATGAGGGCTCGGAAGCAGCTCCTCGGCTCTGTCCAGGGGCTCGAATGCCGCATCGCAATCCCCGTTCACGCGCAGGGAGTTCCCAAAATGAGCGCAGGCAATACCGGCCGCGTCTGGGTCGCCGGTCTTCAATGCCGCCGCGTTGGCCACCCGGCCCCATCTCTCCATCAGGCCCGGGTCCTTGAATCGCAGCGAGAAAACGTGATCAGCGAGGCCTCTGCACAGAGCTCCAGGCACGTGGGACGTATTGCACACCCGAAGTAGGGCCTGCTCCGGGCTCATGCTCAGCAGCGCTTCGAGTGATAGTTGCATTCGATTCCTCAGTTTCAATCATCCTAGCATGAGTGCCGCGAATCCAAGGGGGGAGAGGCGCCTCCCCCCAAGAGCCTCAGACGTCCGGGCAGGGGCGCGGCCGGCCGTTCGGGTCGATCCCGCAGGCGCTGTCGCCTTGGATTTCCGGGCCGGGGCATGGAATCGGTCTGCCGTTTGGATCAATCCCGCAGGCGCTTCCCTCGAAAACGGGCCGGAATCCGGCGGACTCCAGAACCCGATCCAGCCAGGCGCCCACCGACGCCCACCAGCCTCCGCGCACGTCCGGACCCTCGCTTGCCAATACCGGCGATCCCACCGCTCCCAGCAGCAGCACGACCGCGATCAACGCCATTCCTCTCCTCGACATGGAAGCTCCTGTGCTGCCCCCGTGACCAGCGGATCGGCATGACGCGCGGCAGAGGGGGCAAACAGGAAATTTTACCGGGTATTCAGGATTCCGGCGGGGAAACATTCTTGGAGTAGCCGAGCTCCGCCAGGGCCTCGCGGACCCGGGCCATCAACTCGGGATCGCTCGGCGGCGTTGCCGGTGCCCCCTGGGCTTCCTTGAGCACGCGGACGAACCCTTCCGCATCAACGCCATAGCAGTTCAGGAGGCGGTCCAGGGTGACCAGGTCGGGGATCTTCCTGCCGTTCTCGTAGCGGGACAGGCGGCTCTGGGCGATGCCGCTCCGGGCCGCGACTTCGACCTGGGTCAGTCCGGCCACCTTCTCGCGAAGCCGGCGGAGAGTCGGCCCCAATCCGGTGAAGATGCTTAGCTTGGGTTGCATGCTCGGGATGGTAATCCATTCGGGGTCATATGTCCAGGCCAGTTGACTTCATTAGCTCGCTGGCCATACTATGACCTCGCTGAACAACTTCAGATCGGAGGGCTGCCCATGCCAGAGGTTGAGCCAGAGGTTGAAGATGTTGCGCAGACGGAGCTTCACGAGATCGCCACCGGGTGGGAGCGGGACGTCGACCGGCTCCGGAAGGTTCATGCGAGCTTGCCGGTCTCTCCCAGGGAGGAGGCGATGCTGCTGGGAGAGGAGGAGGCGGATGTCTCGACGGAGGTGCGCTCGGCGATCGAGTGCGTGATCCCGGACCGGATCGAGCCGGCGATCCAGACCTTGCGCGAGGCGGCCACCTACCGCCCCAAGGGGACGAAATGAATGGCCCGGAGCACGCCACCCACGGCGAGCAGCTCGGCGAACGCATCAGCCGGCTCCGGAGCAGCGCGGGGTTGAGCACGGCGGAGCTGGCCAGGCGGGTCGGCGTCAAGGGGGTCCAGATGAGCAACTACGAGCTCGGGAGGTACAAACCGAGGATCGCCGTTCTGGGCCGCATCGCCGTGGAGCTCGGGACGACGACCGACTATCTCCTTTCAGGTCATGGGGGCGGCGGGCTGGAAGTCCTCTGGTCCCTTGTGAATGGCCTTCCCGCGGAACAGCGCGCCAACCTGGTCGAGTTTTTGGAAGCCCTCCTGAAGGTTCATAGCCTCACGCAACGGGAACAGCGCGTTGCCGAGACTCCTCGAGCCTAGATTCTGCCTCGCCGCCCACCGATAGCCTTTCCTTCCATCTGCTACAGCTCTGCGCGGCCGGAGCTGTAGCAACTATCTTCCAACTAGACATGTAAACAGACAATCTGAGAATATACTAGACATTTTCAGATTTGTCGTCGTACAATACCGACAGCAGCAAGGAGTCTGGTTCGCGGCCATCAAGCGTGATGGCTGGAACCTTCAAGCAATGGATCTTCCGGAGCCATGACGGCCCGGATGTTTGAAAGGAGAAGGTGTATGGACAAGTTGCAGATGGTGTCTCAGGTGCAGCAGACGGAGCCGGAGAAGGCGCACCTCAAGCCCGAGAGGGTGCAGGAGCTTCTGATGAAGCTGCCGGGTTGGAGGCTCGGGGCCGAGGGGCGCGGCATTCAGCGGCGCCGGCAGTTCACGAGCTATGCGGAGGCGCAGTCTTTCGTCGGTGTGGTGGGCAAGCTCGCGACCGGGCTTCGGCAGCCGGTGACGATCGCCCTGTCAGGGAAGCGCGTGGACCTCATCCTCCCCGGTCATCCCGTCAAGGGGCGCATCGGCGGACTCACGAACAACGTTTTCGACCTGGCCAGCCGCATTGGTTGAGCCAAGAAAGAAAGGAGATCTGTCATGCCAAAGTACGCACAAACCGACCACCTGGGACGGTGGGACACGGCCCTCGCGGCCGGGGCCATCAACGACACCGAGCCGGGTACCGTCGACCTCGTGATCCAGCTTGGGACGGCGGCCGCGGGAGCCAGGAACTGCCTGGACCGGCGGGCGACGCTCAAGTACCAGTTGCAGCAGAACTCCCGCGAGCTCGACGGGTTCATGGACGCCGGGAAGGAGGCGTACTCCCGCCTGGTGCTCGTGGTGAAGGGCCGTTACGGTCCGAAGGCGGAGAAGGTGGTCGAGTGGGGGGTTCAGCCTCGCCGGCCGTCGGAGAAGTCGAAGCTGGTGCCGCCGCCGCTCGAGGAAGGAGCAATGAAAAAGCCGCCTGAGAAAGGCCAGTCACCCACCCAGGCGGCCCACTCCCAGACCGAATCCACGAACTAGGAGCAGGGTCAGTATAGCTGAATTTTTCCGGGGGCGCACATGCGTCCCCGTTTTTTTTCTTCTTTCGGGTAAACAGTGATGTAGGGGCGGGGCTTGCCCCCGCCCGGGAGGGGGCGAGCCCCGCCCCTACATAGAACACCTTGAGGCGAACGGAATCGTGATCAAGCGCCGGTCAGCGGTACAGAAAGCGCAGGGCCTTGGGCAGGCGGCGGCGCCAGCTCGCCTCGTTATGGCTGCCCCTGGCATCGGGGCGCCACATCAGGCGGTCGTCGTCGTAGCCCCGGCCGGCCAGGAGGGCGGCCATGGCGGCGACGACGGGGATCAGCCGTCCCCTGTCTTCCCGGGCTCCGGCGTCCAGGTAGATCCGCGACGGCTCGGGCGTGGGCTGTTCTGCGAGATCCGTGAAGATGGCCTGGTCTCCGACCCAGAAGGAGGGGGACATGACGAGCGCCCCTCCGAAGGCGTGCGGGTAGTGGAAGTGGGACCAGAGGGAGCACAGGCCACCCATGGAGGAGCCGCCGATCACCACGCCCGCCGGGCCCGGCTGCAGGTTGAGCTCGGCGCCGAGGGCCGGCATCAGCGAGCCCGTGATCCAGTCGAGGAGGAGGCTGGCCTGGCCGGAATCGTCCCCGAGCTCGAATGGGGAGAGCTCCCGGTTGCGCCTCTCGCCGCCGTGATCGATGCCGACCGCGACCGGCACCGGCCGGCCGGCGCGGGCCAGCCGTTCGATCGCCTCGTGCAGGCGCCAGCCGCCGGAGAAGGAGGGCGCGTCGTCGAAGACGTTCTGGCCGTCGAACGTGTAGAGGGCGAGCGACGGCCGCTCGGGCGTGTAGTCCCGGGGCAGGTAGACGCGGATGCAGCGCGGCGAGAGCCCCGGCACTTCAAAGGGACCCAGGACGTTGATCTCGCCGGCCCGCATCCGGGCGAGCGAGCCGGGGATGCCGGACTCGATCGGAATTGCCTCGGAGGGTGCGGAGGGCTCGGAGGGCTCTGAGATCCGCCGCAGCGCCTCGGCCACGGCTTGGACGATGAACTCGTCGCGGTCCTCCAGGAAGAAGATCCGCTCCGCGATCTCGTCGGGGAAGGTGATGGTGATGTCGGTCATGCCTCAGGGCTCATCAGTCGGCGGAGACTATCACCGGAGATCCGCCAGCCATTCCAGGAAGCGCAGCACCTCGCCGGGATCGCGGAGCCTGTAGGCGGCCGCGGTGGGGCGGGGCTCTTCGGCGACGAGGATGCCGATGCCTTGCTTCTCGACGGCCCGGAAGGCGTCCTCGTCGGTGATGTCGTCGCCCAGGTAGAGCGGGACCTCTGCGAAGAGATTCAAGGCGTCCATCATCCAGAGGAGCGCCTGGCCCTTGCCCCAGTCGAGGTTGGGGCGCAGCTCGAAAAGCATCTTGCCATGGGCCTTGCGCAGACCGGGATGGCTGGTTACGACCTCGTCCACGGCCCGCTCGATGCGCGGCAGATCCTCCTCCCCGGCGAGGCGGAAGTGGATGGAGACCGTGAAGCGCTTGGGCTCGATCAGCACTCCCTCGATCCCTTCCAGCTCCTGGCGCAGCGCTTCCGCGGCGCTGTCGATGCGGGCCGGGATGCCCTCGCCGACCTCGTGGCGGATGCCCGGGCCGGCGATGTCATAGCCATGGCTGCCGGCATAGGAAAGGCCGTCGAGGCCGACCAGGGAGGTCACGTCTTCCCGGCCGCGGCCGGAGAGGATGCCCACCGGATAGCGCTGCGCGAGCCGGCGTACGACTTCCCGGGTTTCCTCGGGCAGGGTCGCCATCTCGGGGCGCGGCGCGATGGGGGAGAGGGTGCCGTCGTAGTCGAGGAAGACGGCGGGACGGCGGCCGTCCAGCCGGCGCTCGATCTCGTCGCGGCGCTCCAGGGCGGATGGGAGAACGGAGCCCCCTCCCCCACGGTAATTCTTTTTGCCCACTGATTTGCCCACTAACTCCAACTCTCCTCGACGCTCATCGACGGGAAGTACTCCTTGGGCGCCCGGAGGTCTTCGGTCACTTCGCCCAGGGCGGCGCGGAGGTAATAGTCCACCCACCAGAAGATGTCCTGCTCGCGGAGGATTTCCTGCATGCGGCGCATCCGCTGCTGCCGCTCCTCCTCATCCATCTCCATGGCCTGGTGGAGCGCGTTGGCCATGCCCTCGATGTCGTGCGGGTTGACCGCCAGCGCTCCATCCTGGAGCTGGGCCACCGCGCCGGCGAACTCGGAGAGGACGAGCACGCCGTTGCCCTCGATCTGGCAGGCGACGAATTCCTTGGCGACCAGGTTCATCCCGTCCTTGATGGAGGTGACGAAGCAGACTCGGGCCATGCGGTAGAGGGCGAGCAGGTCGCCCGGCGAGAGGCTCTTGTAATGGTAATGGACCGGCACCCAGCCGGCCATGGAGAACTCGCCGTTGATCTCGCCGACGAGCTG
>DASUNJ010000765.1:0-13438 GCA_036277235.1 Thermoanaerobaculia bacterium
CCGTCCGCCGCGGCGGCGGCCCCGGCCCTCTCGCAGGAACAGATCGAACAGATGGTCAAGGAGGAGATGGCGCGGCGCGAGGCCTCCATCCGCAAGGCGAAGGAGGCCGAGCTGCGCAAGTATCAGAAGGAGCTGGAGCGCCTGCAAGCCGAAGCGCAGAAGAGGAAGCAGGCGGCCGACGCCGCCTCGTCCGAGGGCGACGATCCTCCCCGCCGATAGGACACAACTTGTCAGTCCCGGCGAACCGGGGTATCCTCACCCTCCGCTAGCACCGGAGGAGATCCATGACGCTGACCGACCAGCAGAAAAAATTCTACGAGAACACCCTCGCGGTGACCCGCCAGGAGATGGAGGAGCTCGACCACCTGATCGAGGAGGAGCTCGCCAAGGTCAAGGACCGTCTCGCGGAGCTGCAGAACGCCAAGAAGGCGTCGCGGCAGATGTACGACGCGGCCTGCCTCCGCCTCGGCATCGAAAACGACCTCGATGCCGAAGAGCAGTCCACGGAGGCCTGACCTCCGCGGGGCCGCCGGCCACCCCTGAGCCCGATCTCCCATGGCCTGGTTCAAGAAAAGCAAGAAGCCGAAGCCCATCCGCGAGGAGCGGCAGCGCAGCTCGGTCCCCGAGGGCCTGTGGGTCAAGTGCGAGGGTTGCAGGGAGGTCATCTACGCCCGCGACCTCGACCGCAACCTGCGCGTCTGCCCCAAATGTGAGCACCACATGCGGATCGACGCCCGGACGCGCATCGCGCTGCTCCTGGACGAGCCCGAGCCGCGCGAGCTGTTCGCCGGGGTCAGCCCCACCGATCCGCTGGGCTTCCGCGATTCCAAACGCTACCGCGACCGCATCAAGACCTACCAGCAGGCGATCGGCGAGCGCGACGCCGTGGTCGTGGTGCAGGGCCACCTGGAGCAGATCCCGGTGGTGCTGGCCTCGATGGAGTACCGGTTCATGGGCGGCTCCATGGGATCGGTGGTGGGCGAGAAGATCGCCCGCGCCGCCGAGCGCGCGCTGGAGCGCCACTGGCCGCTGATCGTGGTCTCGGCCTCGGGCGGCGCCCGCATGCAGGAGGGTGTCCTGTCGCTGATGCAGATGGCGAAGATCTCGTCGGCGCTCGCCCGGCTGCGCGACGCGCGGCTGCCCTACCTCTCGGTGCTGACCGATCCGACCACCGGCGGCGTCACCGCCTCCTTCGCCATGCTGGGCGACCTGAACATCGCCGAGCCCGGCGCCCTGATCGGCTTCGCCGGCCCCCGCGTCATCGAGCAGACGATCCGCCAGAGCCTCCCGGAGGGATTCCAGCGCAGCGAGTTCCTCCTGGAGCACGGCTTCCTCGACCTGGTGGTCAAGCGGCCCGAGATGAAAGAGACGCTCGCCCGCTGCCTCCATCACCTCTACCGGCCCTGAACGCCGAGCAGATCCTCTCCCGCCTGGAGAAGCTGGGCATCCGGCTCGGGCTGGAGAGCGTCCGCCAGCTCCTCGCCGGGCTCGGCAATCCCCAGCTCCACTACCGCACGGTTCTCGTGGCCGGCAGCAACGGCAAGGGCTCGACCTCGGCCCTGCTCGCCGCCATGGCCTCCGCCGCGGGCCTCAGGACCGGGCTCTACACCTCCCCCCATCTGGAGTCGGTCGAAGAGCGGCTGCGCATCGACGGCCGCGCCATCGATTCCGAGGAGCTCGGAGCGCTGCTCGAAAGGATCGTGGAGGCCACCTCGCCCACTTACTTCGAGGCTGTCACCGCCGCCGCCTTCCTCTGGTTCTCCGAGCGCCAGGTCGATCTCGCCGTGATGGAGGTCGGGATGGGCGGCCGGCTGGACGCCACGAACGTCTGCGAGCCGGAGCTGTCGCTGATCACCTCGATCAGCCTGGAGCACCGCGAGCACCTGGGGGACACGCTCGCCGCCATCGCGAGGGAGAAGGCGGGCACGTTCCGGCCCGGCCGTCCCGCCCTGGTCTGGCTGGAAGATCCGGAGCCGTCCGCAGCCGTCCGGACCGTGGCTGCCGAGCTGGGGACCGACCTCCGCTTCGCCCCCGAGCTGGTCACCATCCGGAAGGACGGTCAGAGAGTGAGGCTCACGACGCCCGGAGGGGAGCACGACCTGGAGCTGGCGCTGCCCGGCGCGCACCAGGCGAGGAACCTGGCTCTCGCCGTCCTCGCCGCCGAGGAGCTGGGGATCGGTCCCGAGGCGATCGCCGAGGGCGCCCGCTCCTGCCGCTGGCCCGGCCGCCTGGAGAGGGTCGATCTCCCTGGGGACCGGCAAGTCCTTCTCGACGCCGCCCACAACCCCGAAGGGGCCGCCGCCCTGGCCGCGTTCCTGGATGACCCGGCCGACCTCCTCTTCGGAGCCCTCGGGGACAAGGATGTGGCCGAGATGCTCGTTCCGCTTGCGAAGCACGCCCGCCGGATCATCCTCACCACGCCGGCCAGCGACCGCGCCCGGCCGCCGGAGGAGCTGGCCGAGCTGTTGCCTGGAAGGGATGTGGAAATCGTGCCCGACCTGGGGCAGGCGCTGGAGCTGGCTCTCCAGCCCGGAGTCCGGCTCGTCGTCTGCGGCTCGATCTATCTGATCGGGGAGGTCCGCAAGCGTCTCAGGGAGCGGTTCGGGGTGCCGGCACCGGCGAGCGCGCCGCTTTACTGAACGCCAGCCGGAATGTAGGGGCGGGGCTTGCCCCCGCCCGGGAGGGGGTAAACCCCCATATACGCTAACTTTGTATTGCAGAGCCCCGGTAGGGGCGACATGAATTAGCCCGGCACGTGAGTGCCGGGTAATGGAGTTCCGAAAACATCCCGAGCCCCGGATGGGGCGACAGAACGGCGCCAAGCTTCTTCAGCCCGATCTAAGAAACTCTGGACGGATCTAAGAGAGCGTCTCGGGGGCGATCGGCCCCCGGACAGATTTAAGAGGCTTAGATCCGATCTAAGAAGCTTAGATCTGTCCTAAGAAGCTCCGGCCCGATTTTAAGAGGCTTAAATCAGATCTAAGAAGCTTAGACCCGATTTAAGAGGCTTAGATCCAATCTAAGAAGCTTGGATCGGATCTAAGAAGCTTCGCGCCGGAATTAAGAGGCTTGGATCCGATCTAAGAGGCTTAGACCGGATTTAAGGAGCTTAGATCCGATTCAAGGGGCTTAGATTCAATCTAAGAAGCTTGGATCCGATTTAAGGAGCTTGGACCCGATCCAAGGAGATTCGGACTGGTCCAGGAGGCTTGGACCGGATCTCAGACGCCCCGGAAGCGGGCGACCAGCAGGGTGACGTCATCCTGGGCTTCGCCGCCGCGGCGATGGTTTTCGGCGGCGCGCCGCAGGCCTTCGGCGATCTCGGCCGGAGCGCCTCCGGCGAGCGGCCGCAGGGCGGCTTCGATCCCTTCCAGGCCGAGCTCGTTCCCCTCCGGGTCCATGGACTCCAGGATGCCGTCGCTGTAGAAGGCGAGCGCATCCCCGGGCCGCAGCGCCAGGCGCTCGCTTCCCCAGCCGGTCCGCGGGAGCACGCCCAGGATGGGACCGTGAGGCTGGATGCGCTCGATCCCGCCGCCGCGCCGCAGGAGCACGACCGGGCAGTGGCCGGCGTTGGCGATCTCGACGGAGCCGTCCGCCTGCAGGAAGGCCACGGCGAGCGTCAGGAAGCGGTTGCCCGGATTGTGGCGCCGCAGTTGGCCGTCGAGGAGGGGCAGCAGCCCGGAGAGCGGCTGGCCCAGGTCGTGGAGCAGCTCGAGCAATCCCTGGATCATCGCCATCAGGAGCGCCGCGGACATCCCCTTGCCGGCGATGTCCCCCAGGGCCAGCGCCAGCGCGCCGTCGCCGCGCAGGGCGGCATGATAGAGATCCCCCCCGACGCTGTGCGCCGGCCGGTTGAAGGCGTGCACCTCGGCGAAGGGGACCTCGGGTGGCGGGCGCAGCAGGCGCGTCTGGATCGTCCGGGCGAGGGACATCTCGTGGTCCATCTTCGCTTTCTCCCTCGCCTCGCGGTAGAGCCGGGCGCTGTCGATCGCCGTCGCGGCGTCGGCGGCCAGGGATTCGAAGACCGCGAGGTCGTCGGGCGTGAAGCCGAGGCGGCTGCGCGAGCGCTCGACCAGGAGCCCGCCGATCACTTCGACGCGGCCGACGAACGACGCATTTTCCGCGAACGGGCGGTATGCCACGCGGAGAGGGGTGGCGGCGGCCTCGTCGCCGACCGCCGTCCTCCCTTCCCGCAGAGCCTGTTCGAGGAGAGCCGCCGACGGGGGAGCGGCCGGCTCCGCGCTTCGCGGACAGGTGAGCCGCGTCTCCTGTCCTCCTTCCTGCACCAGGCAGAGGAAGGCGCGGTCGGCGTGCATCAGCCGCAACGCGGCCTGGAGCACCGAGTCGAGAACCTCGTCGAGCACGGTCGCGGTGTTCAGGCTGCGCGCCACGTCGAGGAGGAGCTGAAGGCGGCGCACCTCCCCTTCCGCGCCGGTTTGCTGGGACGCCTGCTGCAGGATGGAAGTCAGCTCGCCCTCGACGGCGTACTCGGCGGACTGGCCGAAACGGACGACGTCCCCGGGCTTGAGGGAGCAGCGCCGGACCGGGGCGCCGTTGAGGTGCGTGCCGCGCGAGGAGCCGAGGTCCTCCAGGATCAGCTCGGGGCCTTCCCAGTGGAGCCGCGCGTGATGGCGGGAGACGGAGAGGTCGGCGATGACGACCTCGCACTCCGGATCGCGGCCGATCCGCAACAGTCCCTCAGCGGGCCGGATCTCGCCGGTGAGCCTCGCGGCACCGCGGGGGACGAGCTTGAGCGGAGGCGGCATGCCTGGTCCTGGTAATTTCCTCGTTTCTTATATCACGCTATAGAATGTGGATATCCCCATGCTCGCCGCCGGCTCCCGTCTCGGGCCGTACACGATCCTGTCCCCTCTCGGAGCCGGCGGGATGGGGGAGGTCTACCGGGCGCGCGATCCGCGGCTGGGACGCGAGGTGGCGGTCAAGGTGCTGCCCGCCGCCGTCAGCGGGGACGGGGACCGGATCCGGCGCTTCGAGCAGGAGGCGCGGGCGGCCTCGGCGCTCAACCATCCCAACATCCTCACGGTCTTCGACACCGGCTCCCAGGACGGCACGGTCTATCTCGTCACCGAGATTCTGGAGGGGGAGACCCTGCGCGGGCGGCTGGCCGGCGGAGCGCTCCCCGCGCGCAAGGCAATCGAGATCGGAATCCAGATCGCCCGCGGCCTGGCCGCCGCGCACGAGCGGGGGATCGTCCACCGCGACCTCAAGCCCGAGAACCTGTTCCTGACCCGCGACGGCAGGGTCAAGATCCTCGACTTCGGCCTCGCCAAGCTCCAGAGGTCGGACATCGCCGACGCGCCCACGATCCTGACCGGCACCGAGACGGGGGTGGTGGGGACCGTGGGCTACATGGCTCCGGAGCAGGTGCGGGGCCAGCCGGCCGATAACCGGGCGGACGTCTTCGCGCTCGGTGCGGTCCTCTACGAGATGCTGGCCGGCCGCCGGGCTTTCCAACGGGACTCGGCCGCCGAGACCATGACGGCGATCCTGCGCGAGGAGCCGCCGGAGCTGGAGGTGTCGCCGGGGCTCGACCGGGTGGTCCGCCACTGCCTGGAAAAGGACCCGCACCACCGCTTCCAGTCCGCCAGCGACCTCGCCTTCGATCTCGAGAGCGTCTCGGCGCTTTCGGGTACGGGCGCCGTTCAGCCGCCCAGGACGCTGCGCCGCCGCGGCTATCTCCTCGCCGCGGCCGTCTCCGGTCTGCTCCTCATGGCGGCTTTCCTCCTCGGCATCCTCGCTCAACGGCGTTGGGAGCCGGGCGAGCCGCCGCGCTTCCAGCGCCTGACCTTCCGCCGCGGCAGCGTCGTCGACGCGCGGTTCGCTCCCGAGGGCCAGACGATCGTCTACTCCGCGAGCTGGGAGGGGGGGCCCTACGAGATCTTCACCACCCGCACCGACAGCCCCGAGTCGCGTCCTCTCGGGCTGCCCCCTGCCCTTCTCCAGTCGATCTCGCCACGCGGCCAGATGCTGATCGATCTTATCCAGGAGAAGGACGGCTCTCGCGTTGGGTACACCCTGGCGCAGGCGCCGCTCGCCGGTGGCGCGCCCCGGCCGATCCTGGAGGTTTCCCGCCGGGTGTACGCCGATTGGGCGCCCGACGGTGAAGCTCTTGCGCTCCTGCGCCGTGATGACGAGCAAGGGACGTGGATCGAGTACCCGCAAGGCAAGGTGCTCTGGCGCCCGGAGGGCTTCGCCTGGGGTCTTCGGGTGGCGCCGGCGGGGGATGCGCTGGCCTTCTGCGAGGCCCGGGACAGCCCGGTCCAGACGGTCACCATGCTGGATCGCTCCGGCAAGGTCGTGGCGCGGTCCGGCGGCTGGAGTCTGCCCCTCAGCGGCGAGGGGAGCCCCCGAGGGTGCGCCGTGTGGGCGCCCGGCGGCAAGGAGGTCTGGTTCGCCGCCTCCCGCCAGGGAGGGGAGTCGGGCCTCTTCGCCCTCAGCCGCGGTGGCGAGGTCCGGCCGCTCCTGCGCGTCCCGGACACGCTGGCATTGCTCGACATCGCCCGCGATGGCCGCGTGCTCCTCGCCCAGGTCCAGCGGCGGAGCTCGCTCATGGCGAAGGCACCGGGAGAGGCGGCCGAGCGGGACCTCTCCTGGTTCGACGCCTCCCGTGTGGCGGATCTCTCGGCGGACGGGCGCTGGCTCCTCTTCACCGAAGAGGGCCAGGGTGGCGGTGAGCAGGCCTCCGTCTACCTCCGCGGCACCGACGGCTCACCCGCCGTGCGGCTGGGCGACGGCCGGGGCATCGCTCTCTCGCCCGACGGGCGCTGGGCCCTGGCAGGCAGCGCAAAGGGCCTGACCCTCTTGCCCACGGGAGCCGGCGAGCCGCGGGCGCTTCCGCAGCCGGCATCCGTGATCCTCCGGGGAGCGGAGTGGCTGGCCGGCGGCAAGCAGCTCCTGGTCCTCGGCACGCAGCCGGGGCAGACGGATCGGCTCTATCTCATGGATGTCGGGGCGAAGACAGCGCGCCCGGTGACCCCGGCTGGGGTCCGATTTTCGGTTTCCTCCCCTGACGGCTCCCGGATTGCCGTACTGGGAGTCGATGGCCTGAAGCTTTATCCGATCGGCGGCGGGGAACCCCATACCCCTCCAGTCGTGCTCTTGAGGAAGGAGCATCCAATCCTGTGGCGCGCGGACGGGCGCGCTCTCTACATGGGGCGCATGGCCCCCGGAGGCTACTGGATCGACGAGGTCGACCTCGCCACGGGCCGGCGCGTGCGATGGAAGGAGCTGCGCCTGGCCGACCCGGCCGGGTTCGAGTTCCTCCTGATGGCCCGGGGCGGCACGGCGTACGCCTACGAAACGAGCAGCTTCCTCTCCACGCTCTACCTGGCCGAGGGGCTGCGGTAGCTACATCAGCGGGTCGTAGAGCGGGAACCGCTCGCAAAGCTCCCGCACCTGCCCGCGCACCCGCTCGTGGACCGCGGCATCCTCGTGCGCCTGCAGCACCTCGGCGATGAAGTCGCCCACCTGCTCCATCTCGGGCTCGCGCATGTTGCGGGTGGTCAGGGCCGGCGCTCCGATGCGGATGCCGGAGGCGACCAGCGGCGGGTTCGGGTCGTAGGGGATCGTGTTCTTGTTCACCGTGATGCCGGCAGCCTCCAGGGCCTTCTCGGCGACCTTGCCGGTCAAGCCCGCGGCGGCAACGTCGAGCAGGAAGACGTGGTTGTCGGTGCCTCCGGACACGATGCGGAAGCCGCGCTCGATCAGGCGCTCGGCCAGGCGTTTCGCGTTGGCCACGATCTGCCGCTGATAATCGCGGAACTCCCCGCTCAACGCCTCCTTGAAGGACACCGCCTTGGCCGCGATCACGTGCATCAGAGGTCCGCCCTGGAGGCCGGGGAAGACGGCGCGGTCGAGGTCCTTCGCGAACTGCTCCTTGCACATGACCATGCCGGCGCGCGGGCCGCGCAGGGTCTTGTGCGTGGTCGTGGTCACGAAGTGGCAGTGCGGGACCGGGGAGGGATGGATGCCCGCCGCGACCAGGCCGGCGATGTGGGCGATGTCGGCCATCACCAGGGCGCCGGCCTTCTCGGCGATCACTCCGAAGCGCTCGAAGTCGATGATCCGGCTGTAGGCGCTCGCGCCGCAGACGATCAGCTTCGGCCGCTCCTCCATGGCGATGCGCTCGACCTCGTCGTAGTCGATCCGCTCACTCTCCCGGTCCACTCCATACGCGACCACTTGAAAATCGCGGCCGGAGTAGGAGAGACGGTGGCCGTGGGTGAGATGGCCGCCGCAGGATAGATCCATGCCCATCAGCTTGTCGCCCGGTTTGAGGAAGCCGAAGTAGACGGCCATGTTGGCCGACGTTCCGCTGTGGGGTTGGACGTTCACGTGCTCGGCGCCGAAGAGCTGCTTCGCGCGGTCGATGGCGAGGCGCTCGGCCACGTCCACGAACTCGCAGCCTCCGTAGTAGCGGCGGCCGGGATAGCCCTCCGCGTACTTGTTCGTCATGACGCTGCCGGTCGCTTCCAGCACGGCGCGGCTGACGAAGTTTTCGGAAGCGATCAGCTCCAGACCGAAATTCTGGCGGGCGCGTTCCTCGGCGATGGCTTGGTAGACCTCGGGGTCCACCGCTTTCAGCGATCGGTAATCTGTCATGTCGGTCGGATGGCCGGGAGAGCGGGGCTCCGTCAGGCTCCCTCTCCGCCCTGGTCGGGAGGAGCCTCGGGCGTGCCGCCTTCGTCAGGCGCAGGCGCCTTGGGCTCCTTGGGCTCCTTGGGCTCTTTGGGTTCTTTGGGCTCCTTGGGTGCGGCCTTCTTGGCGGGAGCCTTCTTGGCGGGAGCCTTCTTCTTCGGCTCGGCAGCAGCGTCGGAGGGGCCCGGCTCGATGGCCGGTTCACCCGCAGCCGACTTCTTCGCCGCCCGCTTGGAGCCCTGGGCGCGCTCCGCCTTGAGCGTCGCATCGTCTTGCAGGCGCTGCCTCAATCGCTTGTTCCGGCGTTGGCGCCGGCGCTTCAACACTCGATCTTTCTCTCTCATGTCCTCTCCTGTCGGGGCGCTGCCGAGCCCGGTCAATTTGCCCCACCCGGCCCCGGATGTCAAGAAACGCTACAACTACAAAGGGATGTTCCCATGCTTCTTCTGTGGGACGGCCGCCCGCTTGCTGCGGAGCTGCCGCAGGGCGCGCACGATCTCGGGCCGGGTCCGGCGCGGCTCCAGCACGGCATCCACGAAGCCGCGCTCGGCCGCAATGTACGGGTTCGAGAACTTGGCGCGGTACTCCGCCACCTTCTCGGCGCGCACCCGCGCCGCGTCCTCTCCCGCCTTCTCCAGGTCCCTGCGGTAGAGGATGTTGACCGCGCCTTCCGGCCCCATCACCGCGATCTCCGCCGTCGGGTAGGCGAAGTTGACGTCGGTCCGCAGGTGCTTGCTCGACATGACGGTGTAGGCGCCGCCGTAGGCCTTGCGCGTGATCACCGTGACCTTCGGCACGGTGGCCTCAGCGAAGGCGTAGAGGAGCTTAGCCCCGTGCTTGATGATGCCGCCGAACTCCTGCTGCGTGCCCGGCATGAAGCCGGGAACGTCCTCGAAGGTCACCAAGGGGATGTTGAAGGCGTCGCAGAAGCGCACGAACCGTGCTCCCTTGAGCGACGCGTCGATGTCCAGCACCCCGGCCAGCCAGGCCGGCTGGTTGGCCACGATCCCTACCGAGCGGTTGTCGATCCGCGCGAAGCCGACGACGATGTTCTTCGCATACTGAGCGTGGACCTCCAGGAACCTGCCGTCGTCCACCACGGCCGCAATGAGCGGCTTGATGTCGTAGGGCTTGTTCGGGTCTTCGGGGACCAGAGTGTCCAGGAGGTCGGACTCGCGGTTCGGATCATCCTCGCTGCGCCCCGGCGGCGGCTCGTCCAGGTTGTTGCTCGGCAGGTAGGAGAGCAGGTCCCGGATGGCGGCGAGGCAGGCGGCGTCGTTGGGCCGGGTGAAGTGGCAGACGCCGCTCTTCGCCGCGTGGGTGTGGGCGCCGCCCAGCTCTTCCATCGTGACCTCTTCATGGGTCACGGTCTTGATGACCTCGGGGCCGGTGACGAACATGTAGCTCGTCCCTTCGACCATGAAGATGAAGTCGGTGATCGCCGGCGAGTAGACCGCGCCGCCCGCGCAGGGTCCCATGATCGCGCTGATCTGGGGCACGACGCCCGAGGAGAGGGTGTTGCGCAGGAAGATGTCGGCGTAGCCGCCGAGGGAGGCGACCCCCTCCTGGATGCGGGCGCCGCCCGAGTCGTTGAGACCGATGACCGGCGCGCCGTTCTCGACCGCCAGGTCCATGATCTTGCAGATCTTCTGGGCGTTGGTCTCGGAAAGCGAGCCGCCGAAGACGGTGAAGTCCTGGGCGAAGAGGTAGACCAGCCGGCCCTCGACCGTGCCGTAGCCGCAGATCACTCCGTCGCCCGGGACTTTCTGCTTCTGCATGCCGAAGTCGGTGCAGCGGTGGGTGACCAGGGCATCGACCTCGACGAAGGAGCCGGCGTCGAGGAGGAGCTCGACGCGTTCCCGCGCCGTGAGCTTGCCCGCCGCGTGCTGTTTGCGGATGCGGTCTTCCCCGCCGCCGAGCTCGGCCGTCGCGAGCCGGCTCCGGAGCTCCTTGATCGCCTGGGTTGGGGCCATAGGAGGCGGAGTCTATCCCAGGGGGATCAAGGACATAAAGGACATAAAGGACGTAAAGGACTTAAAGGACCCGGAAGGCTGTCCTTGCCGTCCTTTGAGTCCTTTGGGTCCTTTATGTCCTTTGGGTCCTTTGCCGTGCACTACAATCGCCTTGATGCCTTTCTCCGAGCTGGACACTGCCGCCGTCGCCCGCACTCTTTCCCAGATCGCCGAGAAGCCCGACGACGTGGTGGACGCTTTCTTCGAGCGCCGCGAGGAGGCCGAGCTGCCTCCCGAGGACGAAGGTCCCGGCCTGCGTGTGCGCCGGGAAGAGGGGTTCGCCATCCGCCTCTCCCGCGAGGGCCATACCTGGCTCGCGTCCCGGGACAATGTCGACGCCAAGCCCTTCGCCGAGGCCCTGCGGCAGGTGGCGCGCGCCCTCCCCTCCGCCACCTACCCGGAGCCGGCCTTCCAGATGCCGCCGTTCGAGCCCGATCCCCGCGCCGCGGCCGAGCTGGTCGGCATCCCCGAGGCGCTGGCCCGCGCGGTCCGCTCCCATCACGTCGGGTTTCCTTCCCGGCTCACGGTCCGGCGTCATCGCCGCTGGGTCCAGGTCGTGGGTCCGCGGCTCGTGGCCGGCCAGGAGACCGAGACCTTCTATAGCATCCAAGCCGAAACCACCTGGGGCGGGCACGGCGCCATCCATCCGCGGCTCGACGCCAACGCCCTCGAAGGGTTCGCCGCCTCCCTCGTCCATCTCTTCCGCGCCCGGCAGGCGTCCTCCCCCGAGCCGTTCCGGGGGAACGCGATCCTGGCGCCGGCCGCCGTGGCCGTCCTTCTTCATGAAGCGGTCGCTCACGCTTTGGAAGCCGACGTCCTCGCCCAGGGGGGGAACCCGGAGGCGGCGGTGGGAGTTTCGATGGCCGCCCCCTCGGTCGACGTGCTCGACGATCCGGCCGCGGCCCCGACCGGCGTCCGCCGGGCCACGGATGACGAGGGCTCGGCCGTGTTCCGCCGCTGGCTTCTGCGCGGCGGAGTCGTGGAGCAGCCGCTCGCCGACCTGCTCTGGGCGCGAACTTCTCCCGTTTTCGTGCCGGGAGCGGGGCGCCGCGCCACCCGCCATCTCCCTCCCGGACCCCGGTCCTCCCATCTGGAGATGCTGCACGGGGATGCCTCGGACGAAGACATGCTGAGCGACGCGGAGGGTGGCCTCTACCTCCAGGAGGCGAGCCGCGGCGCGCTCGATCCGCTCTCGGGCGAGTTCCGGCTCCACCTTCCCTTTGCCCGGCGCATCCGCCGCGGCGCCCTGAGCGACACGGTCGGCCCGTGCGTGCTCCGCGGCCGGGTGGCCGACCTGCTGACCCGCGTGACCGCCGTGGGCCGCGAGGCCAGGCCGGCCGGCGCGGGCTGGTGCGCCAAGGGAGGGCAGAAGATGCCGGTCTGGGCCACGGCCCCGACCCTGCGCCTGGAGGGCGTCGAGATCGTTCCCGAGGAGGGACAGGCTTGACCATCATGGCCGTGGCCGCGCCACTCCTCGACGAGGTCATGGTCGCGCTGATGCGGCGGGGCATGCCGGACGTGGAGGTCTTCGCCAAGCGGGGCCGCTCCCGCCGCCTGGAGATCACGCCGCACACCCATTCGTCCGTCTTCAGCCAGGAGCAGGGCTGGGCGGTGCGCGCGGGCGACCCGCGCCGGTCCTTTTTCGCCGCCGGGACCGGGGAGCCGCTCCCGGGCTGGCCCTGGCCCGAGGCGACCGGCCGGCCGCTCCGCCTGCCCGAGCCTTCCACGGTATCGGAGACGGCACCCTGGAGCGACCCTTCCGAGCTCGACGCTCCGCTGGTGGGCGAGCGCGAGGGGCTCAAGCTCCTGGAGAGCCTCGGCCGGGAGCTCGCCACCGAGCTGCCGGGAGCGCGGTTGCTCCGCGCCGCGCTGGAGGACGGATCGAGCGAGAGTGAGGTCGTCAACAGCCGGGGAGTGCGCGCCCGCACCCGCGCCCGGCTTGCGACGCTCCATCTGGAAGCCGCCGGTCCCGGCCGGTCGTCGGCGTCTGTCTACCTTTCGGCCCGCGAGGCGCGCCGGTTCCACCCCACGGCCCTGGCGCGCCGGCTGGCCGACCGCCTCGCCGTCTCCGCCCAGGGCGCTCCGCCGGACGGCGAGCACGGCGAGCTCCTGCTCGCGCCCCCGATCGTGGCGCGGCTCCTCTGCGGCCTCCTTCCGATGCTGGTGGGTCCCCGGGCCGGAACCCTCCTCGCCGGCTTGCGCGACCGGCGCGGCCGGATCGGCAGCGAGCGGCTGACCCTGGTCGACAACGGCCGCCTCTCCGGAGGAGCGCTCGAAGCCCCGGTCGACGGCGAAGGCGTGCCCACCCGCGAGATCGTCCTGGTCGAGGAAGGGGTGTTCCGGCAGCCTCTCCTCACCTGGTGGCAGGCCGAGTCCCACCCGGGGATGGGCACGGCTTCCGGGTGTACGGCCCGGCCCGGCTGGCGCGATCTTCCTGCCCCGGGCCCCACCCACCTCTACCTCAAACCGGACCCGCGCATCCCGGTGGCCTCGCTGCTGGGCTCCATGTCCGAGGGTTACTACCTGATCGATGCCACGGGCGGCGGCCGGTTCGACCTCGGCGCGGGCACCTTCGCCCTGCCCGTCTGCGGCTTCGCGGTCGAGGCCGGGCGGGCGAGCGCGCCGGTCGCGCGGGCCTGGCTCTGCGGCGGCATCGGCGACTTCCTTCAAGGGATCGCGGGAGTCGGGCGGGACCTCACCTTCCATCCGCTCACCGGGATGATCGGCACGCCGACGATCCTGGTGAGCGGGTTGGAACTGAGAGGTTA
>DASUNJ010000766.1:0-8647 GCA_036277235.1 Thermoanaerobaculia bacterium
GCACGCGGACGGAGAAGCCGTCGATCCTCCCGGCCAGCTCCGGGAGCAGCAGGCCGGCCCCCTGGGCCGCGGTGGTCGAGGTCGGGATGATGTTGAGCGCCGCCGCCCGCGACCGTCTCGGGTCCGGGTGCGGCAGGTCGAGCAGCCGCTGGTTCTCGGTGTAGCTGTGGACCGTGCTCATCAAGGCCCTTCGGACTCCGAAGCGGTCGTGCAACACCTTTGCCACGAGGGCCAGGGCATTCGTGGTACACGAGGCGTTGCTGGCGACCGGCTGGCGTTCGGAGTCCCAATCCTCGGCAATCCCCCGGCAGAGGGTGACGTCGGCGGGCTCCCCCGGATCGGAGTTGGCGGAGAGGAGCACGGTCCGGACGCCGCCCCGCAGATGGGCCGCGGCCTGCCCGCGCTGCAGGAACCGGCCGGTCGCCTCGACCACGCTCTCGACTCCCGCCTCTCCCCAAGGGATGCGGGCGGGATCGGGCTCGTGGAAGACCGGGATACGCAACTCGCCCACGATCAGGGTGTCCCCTTCGGCCCGGACGGGCAGCGAAAAGGGGCCGTGCACCGAGTCGCGGGCGAGGAGCCGGGCGAGGATCGGGGCGGATACGATATCGTTGACCGCGGCCGGCTCGAGTCCCGGCGGGAGATCCTCCCGCGTCAGGACGATGCGGAGAAGGGCGCGGCCGATGCGGCCGAAGCCGTTGATGCCGAAGCGCAGGGACATGGCGGGAGTAGAGCTTATCGCAGTGTCACGCCTGGGGGGCTCGCCGCACTTATAGAGACGATGGGCGATAATACGCCCCGACGGATCGAATGCACCGCTGTTCCTACGGCGCTAACAGTGAAACTCCAGCAGGAGGAAGACCGATGGCCGAGATGGGCAAGTACTGCAAGGCATACCTGGCGAAGCAGTTCGGCGAGTATCCGAACTGGACCATGAACACCGAAAACGCCCGCAAGGACAAGAAGGAGGTCGACGGCAAGGAGGTCGAGGTCAAGCGCGAGCTCGACGACGACTCCATCCTCTATCTCCAGGAGAACTACATCGTCACCGATGGGATCTTCAAGGACGAGAACATCATCTTCGACAACGTCACCGACGAGTGGAAGGAGTTCTGCCACGGCACGCTGGCCTTCGAGATCCCGGTCTACGAGCCGATCAACATCCCCGTGGCGGCCGGCTCCGAGGCATCGGAAGGCAGTGACGTCGGCAACGGGTAGGTGACCCGCCCCGCCCCCCTCGTCCTCGGCATCGAGACGTCCTGCGACGACACCGCCTGCGCCGTCCTCGACGGCGACGGGCGGGTGCTCGCGTCGGTGGTCTCGAGCCAGCTCGCCGCTCACCGACCCTACGGCGGCGTGGTCCCGGAGATCGCTTCCCGCGAGCACCTGTCCAACTGGCCCGCGGTCAGTGCCGAAGCGCTGACGCGGGCCGGGGTGTCCATGCCGGAGGTGGATCTGGTCGCCGCGACCCGCGGGCCCGGGCTGGTCGGGGCGCTTCTGGTGGGGCTCTCGATCGGCAAGGCCGTGGCCTTCGCCCTGGACCGGCCCTTTCATGCGGTCCACCACCTGGAAGGACACCTGTTCTCCCCCTTCCTCCCCCCGCCGTCCGAGCCCGGACCCTCTGTTCCCCCTCCCGACCGCTTCGTCGGCCTGGTGGTCTCGGGCGGCCACACCTCTCTCTTCGACGTCGAGGACGGCGAGGTCTCGACTCTGGCGGAGACCCGCGACGACGCCATGGGCGAGGTCTTCGACAAGGTGGGCAAGAGGCTGGGCCTCCCTTATCCGCAAGGACCCCGGGTGGACGAGCTCGCCGAGCTCGGAGACCCGGCCGCCCATCGGCTGACGGTGAAGCCTGGGGGGGACGACCTCTTCTTCTCCTACTCCGGCCTCAAGAGCCAGGCGCTTCTGGAGATCGAGAAGCTGGAACGGAAGCTGGGGCCGCTCGATCCCGAAAACCCGGAGGTGCTGGACCTCCTGGCCGGCTTTCGTGCCGCGGCCGTAGGGCAGATCCTCGATCGGCTGGACCGCCTGCACCGCCGCCAGCCGCTCGGCTTCCTCGCGGTTTCAGGAGGCGTGGCCGCCAATCGTCTCCTCCGTCGCGAGCTGCCCGCCTGGGCAGCCGAGCGGGGAGTCGAGCTGCGCCTGGTCCCCCTGGCCTGGTCCGGCGACAACGCCGCCATGATCGCCCATGCGGCCCTGCTCCGCCACCGGCGAGGCCAGGCCGGAGATCCCTTCGGGGCCGAGGCCGAGAGCCGGATCCCGCTGTGACCCACCGCGCACAGCGCCAGTGACCTTGACAACAGCGGGAATTCTGTTATACCTATAAATCAGGTTGTTTCTTCTGTAGCACTGTCTGAGGTCGGGTCCCGGTGGGGGTTCCTATGGAACGGAAGTCGGCGAAGGGGCTGTCTGTGTCCTCGTCCGCGGCGGGATTCTCGGTCGTCGAGTCCCTGATCGCTGCGCTCATCCTGCTGATCATTGCGCTGGGGATCATCCCGCTTTTCGCTCGCGCGCTGCGCGACAACACCGCCGGAGCCGACGCCACCCAGGCCAGCAACCATGGCCGGGCCACTCTCGAGGAGTACCAGCAGCTCCCGTTCAACAACCAGGCCCTGGCCCTCGCGCCGGGCGCCACCACGCTGACCCGCGACGAGTCCTGGGCCCAGGGGGCCCGCGATGCTTTCGGCGACGGCGATGAAGGTTGGTGGCCGGGCACGCCGTCCGGCCGCGGGCTCGTCCTCTGGACCCGCACCACCACCGTCCGCCAGTTCGGCATCAACGACCTCGACGACGGCCGGCTGACCAATCCGCTGGCGGGCGGCACCCAGCCCGCCTTCGTCCATCTCAAGGAGGTCGAGGTCCGCCTGGAGAGCGAGCGCCCGGTGGAGAGCCCCCTCGGCCCAGGACGCCGCATCGTCTTCCGGGTCTTGAAGCCCTTCTAGGAGCTGAACATGAACAACTCCCGAGAAAGAGGCTTCACCCTCGTCGAGCTGTCGATCTCGCTGTTCGTCACCATCGTCCTGATCCTCGGCGTGCTGGCGCTGTTCGACTTCGCCAGCCGCCTGTCGCGGGTGCAGACCAACGTCAGCGACATGCAGCAGTCCCTGCGCGTCTCGCTCCAGAGCGCGGTGCGCCTGGTGCGCATGGCCGGCCGCGGCGGGCTGCCGCTGGGGACGATGCCCTCCGGCCTCGGGCTGGCGGTGAGCAACAACGTGCCGGCCGGGACGCGCATCGGCGGGCCGCTCACCCCCCTGGTGCTGGAGGGCACGGACGTGGTCGCCGTCCGCGGTGTCTTCTCGACGCCGCTCTGGCAGGTGAACTCGGCCGACCCGGCGAGCTTCATCCTCACTGCCGGGGTGGGCGGACCGGTCGGGGGCACCATCCGGGTCGCGCCCGCCACCCCCACCGGCATCCTCCAGGAGCGCGAGGCGCTGCGGCAGGCGGTCGAGAACGGCGCGCCCGAGGCGCTGGTCCTGGTCAGCCCGCGGGACGCCTCCATCTATGCCGTGGTCGAGCTCGACCCTGCGACCTCCAACGTCACCGGCCCGGACGGCTGGACCATCGGCTTCCGGATCGCCGGCGGAACGCACACGGTCGAGTACCTGCCGCTCTCGAGCGGCGGCGGCTGGCCGGCCGGCCTCACCAGCGCGGCATTCGTCGGCCTGCTGGAGGAATACCGGTTCTACGTCCGCGACGAGCGCGAGGGGACGGACTCCGCCCCCCGCTTCTCCCAGGCCCGCGTCTTCCCCGGCACCCAGGCGCCGCACCGCACGGACAGCCTGCCGCTCGCCGAGCCCGAGAAGCACCCGAGCTGGACCCAGGACATCGCCGACAACGTCCTCGACCTGCAGGTGGCCCTGGGCTTCGATTCCCCGCTCGGCGGCGGGGCCATGACCGACGACGAGGGGGACGGCGGCGACGACGACCGCATCTTCGAGTCGGCCGACGGCGAGAACGACGACTGGCTCTACAACGACGGCCAGGCTTTCGATCCGGCGCCCTGGAACGGCCGGCAGCTCTACTTCGTGCGGCTGAGCATCCTGGCCCGCACCGACCGCCGCGATCCGCAGCACGCCTCCCCCCGGGTCGACCGGATCGAGGACCACGACCTCGCCGCGGAGAGCCTGAACCAGCGCACGGAACGGATGTACCGCCGGCGCCTCCTGCAGACCGTCATCGACATGAGGAACCTGGGATGAGCTCCGAGCGGGCTTCCGAACGAGGCAGCGCCTATGTCACCGTGCTGCTGGCCCTGGTGGTCCTGACCATCCTGGCGCTGGCGCTCGCCCTGATCACCCGGACCGAGGTCCAGGTGGGCGCCAACGAGCGCCAGGCGAACCGCACTTTCTACTCCGCCGATTCCGGCTTGGGGGTCGCGGCGGCCGAGGCCCTGGCCCGCGGCCGGTACGTGCCCACGACCCTGATCCTGAACGAGACCCAGACCGGGAGCTCGCGGGTGGCGGACCGCGTCGAGGTCGCGCCGCTGGTGCCGGTCCTGGCCGTGCGCTGCGACTGGTGCCCGGCCAACGACGACGGCGTGCCCGAGTTCTGGAAGGTTCATCACGCGGCGACCGCCACGGCCCAGCGGGTCTCCTGGACCGGCGCGGGCGAGCCGCCGCCGGATGCCCGTGTGCACGCGTCCAAGACGCTGAGCGCGATGTTCGAGTTTCAACCCTGGCCCACGCCGCCGGTGGAGTCCATTGCGGACCCCGAGGCGCTGCGGAAGATCAAGTTCTAGGGCGGCCAGGGTCCGGGCGGGAGGGGGGTACGGCAGTCTTTCTTTTTTGTTGGAGGTCGTCATGCGGCAAAGCAGTCGTGTCGCCGTCGCGGCAGCGGCGGTCCTATCCGTGGTTTCTCTCTCTCGCCCGGCCTCCGCCGACGACCGGGACCTCCTGCGGGACTCGGTGGGCGAGCCGTACGTCTTCATCCTCCTCGACACCTCGGGCTCCATGCACTGGACCCCGACCTGCACGGCCGCGGAATTCGCCGCGAACAAGTGCAGCCTCCTCTGCCCCGACGGCGATTGCTACGCCCCCCTGCAGGGCGACGATCCCAGCTCCAAGTTCTTCCAGGCCAAGTCGGCGCTCTACGAGGTCCTGCGGGAGACCGAGGACATCCACTTCGGGTTCGCCACCTACAACCAGGACGAGCTCCACCTGAGGTCCAAGCACTGGCTCTACCGCGCCACCTCGAACGGTCCCGCCATCCCCGGCTGGGGACCCTTCCCTGCCACGGGCGCGCAGGACGTCTTCGGCCGCACCTGGAACTGCGACAACGGCAACGGCGACGCCCGGGTGGGGTGCTCCGGGGGCTCGCCCGCTAACCTCTCCGACGCCTGGGAGCGCGCGCGTGTGCAGCGCTTCGCCAAGGGCGGGCTCAGCTTCGGCACCACCGTGACCGTCTTCGTCCGCACAGGCGGCGAGACCTACCGGGTGCGCTACGAGCCCCGGAGCGGCTCCTACGGCTCCAACCTGACCGTCCGGGTCCGCACCGAGCGCTGCCGCAACACGAGCTGCAACAGCCGGGATGACACGGGCGAGCTCGACGTCACCTTCGCGCCGATCGGCGACTTCGCCTCCTGGGATGCCGAGGTCGAGCGCGACGAGCGCCAGCGCGGCTTCTTCAACCAGGGCGAGGCCGCCGACCCCCTGACCGGCAACACCTGCGCGGGATGGGATCCGAACGACGATACCGGCGACGACGAGCACGATGACTACAGCACCCGGTGGCCCACCGACGCCTCGGATGCCCGCGGCAGCTCCTTCACCGTCGGCGACATGATCCCGCTCGACTGGCTGGCGGACCACAAGAACGACATCCTGCGCCGTCTGGCGCCGAACCTGGCCCTCAATCCAACCGCGGCCCCCGACTTCCGGACCGCGACCTACTTCCGCAATGCCCGCTTGGGCGGCGACGACTTCCTGCGCCTGAAAGACGAGGCCGCGCGCCCCTTCGTGGCCTCGGGCTCGACCCCGCTCGGCAACTCCGTGGACGCCTTCCGCATCTGGTGGGCCGGCTGCCCCAACGGCTCGTGCCCGAAGACCACGGGCTGGAAGGACATCGCCGCGGTCCAGGACCCCGACTGGGGCTGCCGCCGCAAGTTCCTCCTCATCCTCACCGACGGCGACGACACCTGCGCGGGCCCCAGCCCCTGCTCGACGACCGCCTCGCTGTTCGCCCAGGAATCGATCAAGACCTACGTCGTGGCCTTCGGCGTCGAGGACGACAAGGGCGGCAACAAGCTCACCTGCATGGCCGCCAACGGCGGCAGCGGCAAGCCGATCTATCCGCAGAACAAGGCCGACCTGGTCAAGGCGCTGAAAGACATCTTCGGCCAGATCCGCGAAGAGGCGAGCGCCTTCGCCTCGGCCGCGGTGCCGTCGGTCCAGGCCGAGGTCGCCGACCGCATCTACCTGTCGAGCTTCACGCCGCTCAACTCGCAGTCGGTCTGGGACGGCCATCTCGACGCCTACCTGAAGCCGCTTCCCCTCACGGACGACCGCAGGCCGGACCGCGACCGCGCCTGCCCCGCGCCGGGCTCGCCCAACCGCGGCTCCTGCCACCTCTGGGACGCGGGCGAGGTGCTCCTGGGCCAGGCGCCGGAAGCCGCCGACCTCGCGGCCGTGGTCGACGAGTCGACCCTGAGGCTCGGCCTGCAGCCCGACGAGCGCCGGGTCCTCTACGGCACGAGCGGCTTCAGCGGCATGATTCCCCGCACCCTGCGCCTGTTCAGCCCGCCCGCGGGCGCCCCGGCCACCGATCCCGTGTGGACCGACCTCTGGAACGGCCTCGGTATTGGCTTCGGTACGGGCTTCGCCGACCGGAACGCCGCCGCGGACCGCGCCCGGAAGGTCATCGCCCGCACCCTGCAGATCAAGAACGCCACGGTCGAGCTGGCCGGCGGCGTCACGCGCCCGATCCGTTACGTGCTCGGGGACATCTTCCATTCCGACCCGGCGGTCGTGGACCGGCCGAACGACTTCGGCTTCTTCTCCTCCAACCTGGAGAGCAAGGGCGCCGCCTGCTCGACCGATCCGGGTTACCGCTGCTTCGCCCTGGAAAACGCGCGGCGGCGCAAGATGCTGGTCGTGGGGAGCAACGACGGCCAGCTCCACTTCTTCGACGCCGGCGTCTGGGACGCCACCCGCGGGCAGTTCGGCGACGGCACCGGCGCCGAGCTCTTCTCTTTCATCCCACGGCCGGCCCTGCCGCTCGTGCGCGAGCTGGCCGAAGGGTCGAACCAGATCTTCGGCGTCGACTCAACCCCGCGCCTGGACGACGTCTTCCTCGATCCGCGCCACAACGGCACGCCCGATCCGGACCAGCGCGAGTGGCGCACCCTGCTCGTGGGCGGCTTCCGCGAAGGGGGATCGAAGGACGGCGGCACCCGCGTGATCGACTTCGTGAGCGGCTACTACGCGCTCGACATCACCCAGCCCGACCCGTTCAAGGTCAACGGCGACCCCGTCGACGACCGGGTCGTGCCGAGCTGCCTCGCGACCGACAACCAGCCGGTCCCGGGCTGCGGACCGCTGCCCTTCCCGGCCCTGCTCTGGGAGTTCACCGATTCCATCGCCGGCTCGCAGCTCGACGAGGACGATGTGAACGGCGACGGTGTTGCGGAAGGCAATGGCTTCCCCGACCTCGGCCAGACCTGGTCCGCCCCGACCCTGGGCCGCATCCGGGTGAGGGAGGGGACGAAGATCGTGGCCAAGTTCGTGGCCATCTTCGGAGGGGGGATGGACGCCGAGGCCAAGCCGGCCCCGCGGCGGGGCAACTGGCTCTACATGATCGACGTGGAGACCGGCAAGCCGATCTACAAGCAGCAGCTCGCCGGAGCCACCCCGGCCGACCCCGCGGCCCTGGACATCGACCTCGACGGCTTCCTCGACGCGGTCTATGTGGGGACCACCGCGGGCCTGATGTACAAGGTGGACCTGCGCTCCATACCCGACCTCGAGACCCTGACGCTGCGGAAGGCCCTCGCCGTGCCCGACCTCGTCGTGGACCAGCAGGTGACGCGGATCCTGGACCCGCGCTGGGAGCCGTTCCCGATCTTCAGCACCTTCGGCCGTCCGATCTACTTCGCGCCGACGCTCTTCTACGTCTCCAAGGCCCAGCGCTTCGCGCTCGCCTTCGGCACCGGCGACCGCGAGGACCTCTGGAGCTTCAACGCCCAGGAGGGGCGCTTCTACGTCATTCTGGACGACAACTTCACGGCGGACATGCTGTCGGCCGGAGACCTGCCGAAGGACGAGACCCAGTATCCGGCGATCCAGCCGAACGCCCTGAACGCGCCGGCCGGCACCGACTTCGTGCTGGCCCCGGCGGCGGATCAGGAGCGCGGCTGGCACATGCGGCTCGATCCGGACGAGCGGATCATCACCCAGGCCTTCGGGCTCTCCGGCGTGATCATCTTCTCGGGCTTCCAGCCGCGGATCACGATAGACCCCGGTCCGGGGAACGGCAACGGCAACGGCAATGGCAACGGGAACGGGAACGGGGAGGACGGCCCGATCTGCGCGCGGGGAGGCACGAGCCGCATCTTCGTGGTGCTGGCGAACAACGGCAATTCCCTGCTGAGCACGGGAGGGATTCCGACCCGTTTCCGGACGGTGCCCGAGTTCGTGACGAACCCGTACGTGGA
>DASUNJ010000767.1:0-2015 GCA_036277235.1 Thermoanaerobaculia bacterium
GGTCCTCGGTGCGCTTGCGCAGCGGCGGCAGGCTGACGTTGATGACGTTGAGCCGGTAGTAGAGGTCTTCGCGGAAGAGGCCCTGCTGCACCGCGGACTCGAGGTCGGCGTTGGTCGCGGCGATGATCCGCACGTCCACCCGGATCGTCTCGACCCCGCCCAGGCGCATGAACTCCTTCTCCTGGATGACCCGCAGCAGCTTGGACTGCGTGTCGATCGGGATGTTGCCGATCTCGTCGAAGAAGATCGAGCCGCTGGTGGCCATTTCGAACAGCCCCTTCTTGTTGGCCACGGCGCCGGTGAACGCGCCGCGCAGGTGGCCGAAGAGGTTGCTCTCCAGCAGGTCGGCCGGCATGGAGCCCGAGTTGACCGTGACGAACGGCCCATGGGCGCGGCGCGAGTGGTGGTGGATCGCCTTGGCCACCAGCTCCTTGCCCGTGCCGCTCTCGCCCAGCACCAGGATGTTGCTCTTGGACGGCGCGGCGAGCTGGATCAGCTCGTAGACCTGCTGCATCGGCTTGCCCTTGCCGATGATGTTGTCGAAGCCGAAGCGCTGCCGGAGCTGCTCGCGGAGGGATTTGTTCTCCGTCGCCAGGCGCCGCTGCTCCAGCCCCTTGCGGAGGGTGAGCAGGACTTCCTCGTTCTTGAACGGCTTGGCGATGTAGTGGAAAGCCCCCTCGCGCATGGCGTCGATGGCGCTCTCGATCGAGGAGAAGGCCGTGATCACCACCACCACCACGTCCGCGTGGCGCCGGCGCATCTCCTTGAGCACCTGCATGCCGTGCATGCCGGGCAGCATGAGATCGAGGAGGACGAGGTCGATGTCCTCGCGGTCCAGGACTTCCAACCCCTCTTCGCCGGAAAACGCGGAGTGGGTGACGTGCCCCTCTTTCCGGAGAAGCGCAGTCAGGACGTCCTGGAGGACTTCCTCGTCGTCGATGATCAATACGTTCATGGGGTCGGAATGCGGGGCAGCTCGACGATGAAACAAGCGCCCTCGCCAGGCCGGCTCACCGCTTCCAGCTTGCCGCCGTGCCGGCGCACGATCTCGTTGCTGATCGAGAGGCCGAGCCCGGTGCCGCCGCGGTTGAGCTTGGTCGAGTAGAACGGCTGGAAGATCGCCTCGAGCTTCTCGGGCGGGATGCCCGGGCCGGTGTCCTGGACGTGAACGCGCGCCCGGTCGCCTGCCGTTTCCAGGCGGATCGTGAGCCGGCAGCCCTCGGGCCGATTGCAGGAGCCCGGGAATCCCGGCGCGCCGGCGGTCGGCGCCATGGCATCGAACGCGTTGACGATCAGGTTCGTGAACACCTGTTGCAGCTCTCCGTCGCAGCCCAGGACCATGACGTCCTCTTCAGGAAGCTCCCAGACCATCTCGATGCGCCGCTTCTCCAGCCGCTCGCCCAGGAGGTCCACGCACTCGGCGAGCAGCGGCGCGAGGGCGATCGGCCGCTGTTCCTTCTGCCGGTCGCGCGCGAACTCGAGGAGGTTGTTGACGATCCGCGCGGCGCGGAACGTCTGGCGCTCCACCTTCTTCAGGATCTCGTGGTGCGGATGCCCCTCGGGAGTGTCCGAGAGGAGCATCTGGGCATAGCTGGAGATCCCGGTGATCGGCGTGTTGACCTCGTGCGCGACGCCGGCGGCGAGCATGCCGAGCGCGGCCAGCCGGTCCTGCTCCTTCATCGCGACTTCCATGGCCACGCGCTCGGAGACGTCGTGGACCACCAGAACGCGCAGCGGCTGGCCGTTCTTCCGCGCTTCATCGGTGTCGAACACCGCGAGGCTGACCTGGAGATGGCGCTCCAGGCCGGACGGATCGCACCAGCTCACCTCGACCGGACCCTTCCCCGTCTCGGGCAGAGGCGTGACCGGCAGCACCCCGGACAGATCGCGGCCGGCCAGAGTCTTCGCGGTATTGGCGGCGATGGCGGCGATGCCGGCGATCTTCGAGAAGGCGGCATTGGCCGACACGATCCGCTCGTCCGCATCGAGCACCGCGATGCCCGCGGGCGAGGACT
>DASUNJ010000768.1:0-3672 GCA_036277235.1 Thermoanaerobaculia bacterium
GGCTCATTGAGCTCGCAATCGTGTCGCTCGTTCTCATCATGTCAGCCTGTGGCGGAGGAGGATCCTCCCCCACCGAGCCGCCCGCGCCGCCGGTCCCGCTGGAGGGAGACTGGTCCGGGTCCGTGACGATCACCAGCCCCAACCCCGCCACATGCTCGCTATCCCTGGATCTGGTCCGGGACGGGCCTGACTACCTCGGGGACTGGGAAGCCCGGTGCCCCGACGGCACACAGGGCGACGGGATCGTGTTCGTCACATCCCTGATCGCCAACCAGGTGGTCGTCGTTGCGGCTCCGGTCGGTTCGACCCCGGTCTTTGGCGGCTGCGGCTGGACGAGCAGCGCCGTCCGCGAAGGGAACCGGCTGCGAGGGGAGGACTGGAGCACCCCGCAGAACTGCCCGACCGGACCCGTCCTGCGGGGCCGGCTGGAGCTGACCAAGCGGTGACGCCCAGGTCGTCTAATCGGCCAGCCGCGCTTCGAGCCGGGCCTTCAAGGCCGGCCACTCGTCGGCGAGCACGCTGTACATCACCGTGTCCCGCGCCTCGCCGTTGCTGCGGACCTGATAGCGGCGCAGGACGCCCTCGCGCACCGCACCGAGCTTTTCGATGGCGCGCTGGCTGTGCACGTTGCGCAGGTCGGTCTTGAGCTGCACGCGGATGGCGCCGAGCGTCTCGAAGGCATGCTGGAAGAGCAGCAGCTTGCTCTCGGGGTTGACCCGGCTCCCCTGGTGGGCCTTGCCGATCCAGGTGCGGCCGATCTCCAACCCTCTGTGCTCGGGGCGGATCTCCAGGTAGCCCGTGACTCCGACCGGCTCGCCCGTCGCGGCGAGAACGGTGGCGAAGACGAGGGAAGCGGGTTTGCCCATCGTCCCACCGAGCCACTCCCGGAACGCCTCGTAGCTCCCGTCGCGCGGCCATTCGAGGACCCACTGATAGATCTCCGGGTGGGAATGCCGCCACAGGAGGGGGGCATGGTCCGGCGTCAGCGGCTCCAGGCGGACGGTCCTGCCTTCCAGGCGCACCGGTTCGACTTTCATGGCGCGGCAGTTTACACTCCGACAGCAATCCCGTCAGGCCGATCTCGCGGAGGAATGTTCATGGGTGACATCGTCGTGCGCCGCTGCGCGCTGATTCTGGTCTTGCTCGCTCTCGGTGCCTGCGGCCCGGTCCCCACCGAAGAGGAGCCGGAGCCGGAAGCCGTCTCCGCCAAGGTGCCCGCGAGCTTCAAGCGCACCGAGTCCGGCGGAGTCCGCGACACCGGGGACTTCGTGGTGCGGTATGAAAAGGCGGAGAACGAGGACTACCAGGAGCTGGAGGCGATCTTCAAGGAGACCCGGCTCCTGGAGGACACGGTCCAGGAGCTGAACAACGTCTTCGCCCTCCCCTCGCAGGTGCCGGTGGTGTTCAAGGAGTGCGGCGACGTGAACGCCTTCTACGAGCCCGAGACCCAGGAGATCTCCCTCTGCTGGGAGCTGGTCGAGTACTACGCCGGGATGTTCCTCTCGGAAGAGCAGACGGAAGAGGAGGCCACCGAGGGGGGCGAAGCCGTGGCGGGCGCGACGCTCTTCACCTTCTTCCACGAGCTCGGGCACGCCCTGATCGACCTCTACGACCTGCCCATCACCGGCCGGGAGGAGGACGCGGTGGACCAGCTCGCCACGATGATCCTGCTCGAAGGCGGCGAGGAGGGGGAGATGGCGGCGCTCAACGGCGCCTGGTCGTTCCTCACGGAAGAGGAGGAGGACATCGCAGGGGAGGAGGAGTATTCCACGGAGGAAGACGTGGAGGCGGAAGAGGAGGAGCTCGCCTTCTGGGACGAGCACTCGCTCGACGAGCAGCGCTTCTACAACATCGTCTGCTGGAGCTACGGCAAGAACCAGGAAGGCTTCCAGTACCTCGTGGACGACGAAACCCTGCCCGAGGGCCGCGCCGAGCGCTGCCCGGCCGAGTACGACCGGATGTCGAGGAGCTGGGACGCCCTGCTGGACCCCTATGTCAAGGAGTGACCCACGTCTCCCCCACCGACCGCACTCTCTTGAGTCCTCTCAGTACTCGCGCCAGCGCCACCGGGTTCCCGAGGAGCGTCGAGTTGACGACCATCGAGCGCGGCGCGCCGTAGCTCTCGTAGAGCCGGCCCATCCGGCGCTGGAGCCGGCGCATGTGGATCCAGTGCACCTGCGGGAACAGGTGGTGCGTCAGGTGCGTGGCCGCGGTCTGGTGGTTCACGAACGAGATCAGGCGCTCCATCCGGGTCCGCGGCTCCAGCCACGTGGCCTGCCGGAAGGGATGGGTGAGGTCGCTCGGCGCGTGATCCGTCAGGTTCATGATGAAGCTCGCCAACGGCGCTACGAGAAGGGTGGCCGGGACCAGGAAGAGCGCCGTCTCCACCGGCCTCCACACGAGCAGAGCCACCAGCCAGCACGGACCGGCCCAGCGCGTGGCCAGGATCTCCCGGTAGTGCCCCGGCTTTGCGGCCTTCAGCGCCCGGACGTAGGGCGGCATCTCCGACCAGGGGAAGAAGCCCCAGACCGAGCGCATCGTCTCTCGGCCCAGGTACTTCCCGAGCCCCAACCAGCTCCGCCAGCCCGGACGCCGCGCGATCTCCTGGAGCACAGTCTGCGGATCGTCGAAGGGGTCGTTGTACCGGTGGTGCTGCCAGTGGTGGTAGCGCACCTCCAGCGGGCTGAAGAAGACGAGCACGCCCAAGGCGCGCAGAAAAACGTTGAGCCCCTCGCGCCGGAACGGCGGCCAGTGGTTGAAGTAATGAACCGCGACGTCGAGAGCCAGGCTGGAGTAGAGGCTCCAGGGGATCAGCAAGACGGCTTTGAGCGGCCAGGGGAGAGGTCCGAAGACCAGCAGGTAGGTGACGGCGATCAGGAGCGCCCATTCGAGAGCGAGCAGGCGGTCGGCGATCGCCTGGCGCCTCAGCCAGAGCGGGTGCTCGCGCTGCAACCGCAGGAACCGCCGGGCCGTGCGCCAAGCCTTGCGCAGGTCTTCGCGCACAGCGGGATCAATCGTGGTCATGGCTCTCCCTCGAAAGGTGAGGGAGAGTATAGCCTCTACCCCGCCGGTCGAGCCTCCGGCGCGGCCTTGCGCTCCCCCACCCAGGCCTTGATGTTGGCTTCCAGCACGTCGAGCGGCAGCGCTCCGTTGCCCAGCACCTGGTCGTGGAAGGCGCGCACGTCGAAGCGGTTCCCGAGCTCCCTGGTGGCCATGGCGCGCAGCTCCTTGATCTTCAGCTCGCCGATCTTGTAGGCCAGCGCCTGCCCGGGGTTCACGATGTAGCGGTCCACCTCGACCACGATGTCGTGCTCGGTCTTGCCCGCGTTCTGCTTGAAGAAGTCGATCGCCTGCTCGCGCGTCCAGCCCTTGGCGTGCATGCCCGTGTCCACCACCAGCCGCACCGCCCGCCACATCTCGTAGGTGAGCTGGCCGAACTTGGAGTAGGGGTCCTTGTAGAGGCCCATCTCGGGACCCAGGCTCTCCGCGTAGAGCCCCCAGCCCTCGACGAAGGCCGTGTAGCCGCCGTAGCGCCGGAACTTCGGGATCTCGCCCAGCTCCATCGCGCGCGCGATCTGGAGGTGGTGGCCCGGCACGGCCTCGTGCAGCGTGAGCGCCTCCATCTCGTACTTCGGCCGCGTCTCCAGGCGATATAGGTTGACCAGGAACCAC
>DASUNJ010000769.1:0-10246 GCA_036277235.1 Thermoanaerobaculia bacterium
GCAGCTCGAAGGCGAGCCGTCGTTGCTCGAAGCCGAGCCGCCGTTGCTTCTCCTTGAGCGGTCATGGCTTGAGCCTGAGCGGCCGTCGCTCGGCCGTTAGCGATCATCGCTAAGGCCCGAGCCGCCGTCGCTTCTCCGTTAGCGATCGTGGCTAAGGCTTGAGCCGCCGTCGCTTCTCCCTGAGCGGTCACGGCCGCCAGACCGTGGCCACCCACCACCGCGTCTCATCTTCCAGGACATCCTCCAGCACCTGGGCGATGCCGAGCCGGATGTCCAGGGCGGGCACGCGCCCCAGCGGGATGGGAGCGATGGACCAGCGAAACTCCATTCCGGCCAGGGAGAGCCAGTCGCCCCGGCTTTCGGACCAGAGTCGGTGGCGCTCGAAGAAGATGGGGGCAGGCAGGAAGCCGAGATCCAGCTCGGCCCTCTGGCTTTCGTGTTCCTCCCCAAGCAGGGTGCCCGCGGGCAAAGCCGGCACGAAGACCCGGCCGGAGAGGGCGCTCTCGGGCAGGAGGCTCGTCTCCACTCCCCCGAGCTGGAAGAGGTCGAAGGCGTGCCGGACGTCCGAGGAGGTGCCGCGGCTCCAGCTCAGCGAGAGCCGGGTGTCGTCGTGCCCCAGCCCGAAGCGGACGCGGCCGGTGGAGCGGGACCATCTGTCGCCGTCCGTGTTCCCGGATTCATGGCCCGCGGCGATCCCGGCTTCCAGACGCCAGGAGCCCCACCTGCGGAAGAGGGCGGTTCCGGCGGAAAGCGAAGCGATCTCTTGATCCAGGGATTCCACCTGGCCGGCGAGAGCTCGGCCGTCGAGCCGGAGAACGCCGCCGCTCCACCTGCGGTCCCAGCGGGCGGAAAGCTCGGCGCCGCGGCGGTCCAGATCGATCTCCTCCGCTTGGAAGAGATGGAAGCCGACCTCGACCGGCCAGCCCCGCCAGGCCGCGGCCAGCGCTCCCCCCTCGGCTCCGTCGCTCCCGGCGAGCGCGCCGAGTAGAAGCCAGTCCAGCCGTCCCACCACGTCACCGCCCCGCACCCCCAGCTCGAAGCTGCCGCCGGACGACGAGCCGCTGCCGCCGATCAGCGGGAGCAGCTCCTGCCGTCCGAAGCCGTAAGGACGGTCCTCGGACACCTCGGCGGTGGCGAAGGGCTCGGGCGGCGTCGGCGAGGGGGGGCGGATGATGGGAGCCAGCTCCGGCGGGAGATCCGGCAGGACGGCAGCCCGGCCAGGAACGATCCGGTGGAGATCCAGACCGTCGGGCTCCAGGGAGAGATAGAAAAGGCCGTCCGGAGTGGGAGCCGGGGCGAAAGCGGCGCCCGCGGCCCTGGTGACGGGTCCAGGCTCTCCGCCGTCCAGAGGGAAGGCCCAGACGTCGATGAAGCCGCGGTCTCCCACGACGGCATAGACGGTGTTTTCCTGGCCCCAGGCTGGAGAGGAGATGGTGCTGGTCGGGTGGGTCCCTCCCCCTCCCCGGGGGGAGGAACCCCCGCCCGGAGCCAACGTCCTCTCTTCTCCGGACGCCAGCTCCCGGACGACCAGCCGCCAGGCCCCCTCCCGGTGGCGGACGAAGGCGATGCGCGATCCGTCGGGAGAGATCCGCGGGCGGTCGTAGACCTCCTCGACGGAGGGCGGCGTGATCTCCCGGACCTCGCCCGTGGCGAGATCGGCCCGCACCAGTTGAGAGAAACCGTGGCGGTGGCGCACGGCGACGGCCCAGGTGCCGTCCGGAGACGGGTCGGGGAAGCGCAGGTCGGCCTCGCGGGTGATCCTACGGACCTCGCCGGTCTCGGGAGTCCAGAGGAAGAGGTCGGGATGCAGGAAGCCCTCGGGGTCCGGCTCGAAGCGGACGAAGAGGAGGGACTTGCCGTCGGGCATCCAGCGCGGCATGGTGGGCTCGACGCCGTCGCGGGCGTGCAGGGTGTGGAGCGCCTCGTGGGGAAGCGGCTTCGTGCGCTCGGCGGGCACGTCCTCGGGGTCGCGCTCCAGGATCTCCTTGCGGCGCTCTTCCCACTCCTTCTCCGCTTTCTCGTCCGGCTCGGTGGACCAGACGACGAGGCGGTCCGGGAGGTCGCGGGTCCCCAGGACGATCGCCAGGCGCTTGCCGTCGGGAGAGACGGCCGGATCGCCCACGTTCCAGGAGAGGTCCTGCCACAGCTCGTCTTCCTGAACGGGCAAAAGGCGTTCAGCCTCCATGGCTCTCCAGGTGATCTCGGCGCGGAAACGGTCGTAGAGGTCGGAGGGAGAGTCGCCGAAGACTCCTTCGAAGGCTTCGTCGAAGCTGCGGGCGTGGCGGGCGGTCATGCGCGCCCACAGATTGCGCAGGCTCCCCGGACCGGCGCGCTCCTCCAGCCACTCCAGGTAGGCCGAGCCCAGCAGGTAGGCCATGCTCCCGCCGAGCCAGCTCCGGTCGTCCGTGGCGAGGCGTCCATAGCTCGGCAGCTTGCCGGCCTGCGCCCAGCGGCGGAGGATGGCGGCGCGCAGGTCGCTGTTGGGCCGGCCGGACGCGGTGAGCCGTCCCTCGACCACGGTGGCGTACCCCTCCGTGACCCAGCGCGGAGCGCCGAGGGCGATGGGGCTCAACGGGAGCACGCGGGAGACGAGCCGCCGCCAGGGATTGCGCGACGGCCGCAGCAGGTGGACGAGGTGGGCCTCCTCATGGACCAGGAGCAGCTCGGCCCAATCCGAATAGTGGCCGATCGTGGACTCCGGACCCGGCGGGCTGGTCCACAGCACGAGCCGCGGCCACCCGAGGATGGGCAGCGCCATGCCGTTGGCGTCCGCGACCGGATCGGAGACCAGGACGTCGACCGTCTCCGCAGGGGTGTACCCGATCTCGGCCGCCACCCGCTCGCGGATCGATTCGAGGCGCGCCGCCGACCGCCGCGCCCAGGCCTCGGATTCCGCCGGATAGTGGACGCGGAAGTGGGGCGTCTCGATCGTGCGCCAGTCGGCGGCGGGGGACTGGGCGAGCAGCGGAAGCGAAACCAGGAACGCGAAAGCCAGTGTTCGGAGGGGTCTCACACCACCTTCGGCGGCAGATCCCGGGCCATGGGCTCGTCCTGGAAGCCGTGGTGCTTGTGGTTGCCGTCGCAGAACGGCTTGTTGGCGGACATCCCGCAGCGGCAGAGGGAGACCACCGTCCGCCCTCCCAGGCCGTAGGGTTTGCCCTCGGGATCGACGATCTGGATGTCGTCACCCTCCACGCGGAAGGGGCCGTTCTTGTTCACGGTGATCTTCATCGTGCTCTCCTCATCGAGGCGAAGAGTCTCTCACAACCCCTCGCCGAGTCTCTCCCCAAGCCGGGCCATGTGCTCGATCGTGGCCCGGATGTCCTCGTCCGTGGTCCGCGGGTTGATCGTGCAGAGACGCAGGGCGGTCCGGCCATGCAGACGGGTCGAGGTGGCCAGGGCGAAGCCCTCGGCGCGGAGGCCGTCCACGATCCCGGTCTGGAGCGCGTCCAGCTCCTCCTCCGTCCTGCCCGGGCTCAAATAGCGGAAGCTCACGACGCCCATCTGGGCCGGGGTGGTCACCTCCCAGCGCGGGGACTCGCGCAGGATCCGCTCCGCCGTCTCGGCGAGGTCGAAGCCCCGGTCCACCGCGCGGCGGAACGCGTCCATCCCAAAGACCTGGATCGACATCCAGAGCTTGAGGGCGCGGAATCCGCGGGTGAGCTGGATGCCGTAGTCGCAGAAGTTCACCGCCTCCCGGTCCCGGTGTACGTCCTGCAGGTACTCGGGGTGGATGGTGAACGCGTCCTGGAGGAGCCGGCGGTCGCGCAGCAGCACGCAGCCGATCTCGATGGGCTGGAAGAGCCACTTGTGCGGATCGAGCGACAGCGAGTCCACCCGCTCCAGCCCGGCCAGCGCCCTGCGCCCCCTCTCGCAGAGGACCGCTGCCGCGCCGTACGCTCCGTCCGCGTGGAGCCAGAGGTCCTCCCGGCGGCAGAGGTCCGCCAGACCGGGGAAGGGATCGACGGCGCCGGTGTTCGTGGTCCCGGCATTGGCGACGACGCAGAAGGGGATCTTCCCTGCCGCGCGGTCGACGGCAATCGATTCCTCGAGAAGAGGCAGGGGGAGACGGAGCTCGCCGTCCGCCGGGAGCTTGCGGATCTGCCCGGGCCGGAAGCCGAGCACCGCCAGCGCCCGCTCCACGGACGAGTGGGTCTGGTCGGAGAGGTAGATTGTGGCACGCCCGGGGTCCTCCGCCCGCGAGCCGAGGCGGACGTGGCGGGCGGCATGGAGGGCGGTCAGGTTCGCCACCGAGCCGCCGGAGACGAAGAGGCCGCCGGCTTCCGCGGGCAGCCCGCAGAGGTCGCGCAGCCAGTCCAGGGTCACCAGCTCGATCTCGGCCGGCCCCGAGCCGGCGAACCAGGTGCCGAGGAACGGGTTGAGCCCGGAGGCGAGCGCGTCGGCCAGGGCGCCGACCAGGTTCCCCGGCCCGGGGACGAACGCGAAGAAGCGCGGGTGGGCGATCGGCATGAACCAGGGAAGGAGGTCGCGCTCCAGCCGGTCGAGGACCTCGCCCGGATCGCGGGGCCGCTCCGGCGCCGGCTCCCGGAACAGGGCTTCGAGCTGCTCGCGGCTCCCCCAGCCGGTCACGGGCCGGCTGGGCAGGGTGGCCGCCCGCTCGACGAGCAGGTCCACGATGCGGTAGCCGAGCTTGCGGATCTCCTCCGCGGGAAGCTCCAGGGTTTCCGGGGTGTCGTCCATGGTGCGCTATCCTATGCGCCCTCCGGCCGACCGCCTATGACTCCCGACCCTCCCAAGCGCTCCGCCCTCAAGACCTGGGGCCTCCGTCTGCTCAAGACGGGCATCACGGTGCTGGCGCTCTGGCTGACCTGGCGCCTGATCTCGGACATCCAATGGTCCGACCTCGCCGGCCGGCTGTCCGGCGCGAGCTGGTGGTTCCTGGTCCCCGGCCTGCTGCTGCTGCTCGGGCGGTATTTCCTCTGGGACCTCCGCTTCCGGCTCGCCTCGCAGGTCGCGGTCGAGCGCAGCCAGCGCGCGGGGCTGGGCTTCACGGTGCTGATGGCCTCGGCGGCGCTCAACCTGATCACTCCGTCCGCCCGGCTGATCGGCGGGCTGATGCGGGCGCGCTACTTCGCCCGGTACCTCGAACGTCCGTTCGGGCTGATCTACGGCGTGGTGCTCTACGACCAGGTGGCCCACCACGTGGTGATGACCACCTGCACCTGGATCGCGGTGATCGTGGCCGCGCCGCTTTTCGGGCACCCCTGGCTCGGAGCCGTCGCGGCGCTGGCCCTGCTCGCGGTGATGGCGGTAGCGGTGATCTGGACGCGGCGCAGCCGGAGCCTCATGGAAAATCCGCTGGTGCGCTTCCTCGCCCGGGGCGCGGAGAAGGCGGAGGGCCGGGTGCAGCAGCTCTACGCCCACGGACACGAGGCGGTCGGAGTCTTCGTCCGGCTCCTGGGGCACGGAAGGCTGCACGGCAGTGCCGCGCTCCTCGGCCTCGGCTTCTTCCTCCTCAACCTGATCTCGCAGTGGCTCGTGTTCCGGGCGTTGGGGATCGAGGTGCCCGCTCTGGTCATCTTCGCCGGCGTCTCTCTGGGCAACGCCGCGGGTATGCTGACCGGAACGCCCGGCGGCCTGGGGACGACCGAGGCGGCCATGGTCGGCTCCTTCGTCGCGATGGGAATGAACCGGGAGGATGCCCTGGCCGGCACCCTCCTCTACCGGGGCCTGCACTACGCCGGCATCCTGGGGATCGGACTGCCGGCGCTGCTCTTCCTGGAGCTGAAGCTGGGCGGGAGGAAGATCGATGATGGACGCCAAGACTGAGTTTCCAGTGACGGAGCGGTTCGCCTATCTCAACCACGCGGCCGTGGCGCCGCTGCCCCGGAGGGCGACGCAGCGCATGGCGGCGATGGCCGAGGACGTCTCCCGGACCGGCGACCAGCACTGGGCCGACCGCAACAAGGAGACCGAGCGGGTGCGCGGGCTGGCCGCGCAGATCCTCGGCGCCCGCGACCCTCGGGAGGTCTCCTTCTGTGAGAACACCTCGACGGGAGTGTCCGCCATCGCGGAGGGCTTCGTCGACTGGCAGCCGGGCGACAACGTCATCGGCGCCTGCCTGGATTTCCCGTCGAACGTCTATCCCTGGATGCGCCTCTCCGACCAAGGCGTCGAGTACCGCCAGGTGCCGGAGCGGGACGGCCGGATCGACGACGGCGAGGTCATCTCCCGGATCGACGGCCGGACGCGGATGGTGGCCCTCTCCTGGGTCCAGTACGCCAGCGGCTACCGCTGCGACCTGGCCCGCATCGGCCAGGTCTGCCGCGAGCGCGGCGCTCTCCTGGTCGTGGACGTCATCCAGGGGCTCGGCGCCCTGGAGCTGAACGTCGAGCGCGAGCTCGTGGACGCGGCCGTCGGCTCCGCCCACAAGTGGCTCCTCGGCCCGGAGGGGATCGGCCTTCTCTATGTCTCGGACCGGATCGTCGAGCGGCTCCGCCCCACCCGCTCCGGCTGGCGCTCCATGCGCGACCAGCTCGGCTGGACCGATTTCCGGGTCGACTTCAACGAGGGCGCGAAGCGCTTCGAGAGCGGCACCCTGAACGCCTATGGGATCACCGCGCTCGGTGCCTCCCTGGAGATCCTTTTGGAAGCGGGGATGGACGAGGTCGAGCGCCGCGTCCTCTCCCTGGCCGACCGGGCCGCCGCCGGCCTCGCCGAGCGCGGCTGGCAGGTGATTTCCTCCCGCGCGGGAGGGGAGACTTCGGGCATCGTCACCGCCGTGCACCCGAACCACGATGCGGACGAGACGGTCAGGAAGCTGGCCGGGCGCGGAGTGATCGTGGCGGCGCGGGCCGGACGGTTCCGGGTCTCCTCGCACTTCTACAACACCGTGGAAGAAGTCGACCGCATGCTGTCCGAGCTGAGCTGAAGCACTGTAAAACAGACAAAGACGTTCCCTTTTCTTCCCCCGCTTCTCATTCCGTCGATCCGCGACGCGGCGCGGATTTCCCTCCCCTTTTTCGGCGGGCCGCGACGGTCACAGGAGAAATCCCTTATTTAAATCAGGGTATGACTATTGCACTGTCGGGCCGCGTCCGTTTGGAAGGTCTGGTTGTTGGTTTTTCTTCTCTCCTCCGTTGTCCGGGCTTGGGCCGTATCCGGCCTCCGCTCGTCTTATTCACCTCGGTCTATCTGTGGAGAAGTCGCCGTGCACAGTGCGCGCACCAGGATCCGTCTGCTCCGATCCCTGACCCTTGCTCTGCTCGTCCTGCCCTCTCTCGCCGACGCCCAGACCGTCCCCTCTGGGTGCTCCCGCCTGATCAAGGCGGACGTCGTCGCTCTCGACCAGGTCTTCTTCTGGAACCGGCTCGGCGCGGTCCAGCCCCAGGGCATGATGTTCGCCCTGCGGCGAGACGTCTGCACCGAGGCCTGCTCGGGCAGCACCTGCACCGAGCACTGCGGCACCCAGGAGCTGCCCGCCGGCAACGTCTACCTGCGCGAGAACAAGCGCCCGCGCCCCCTGGTGCTGCGCATGAACGTCGGGGACTGTCTGCAGGTCAAGTTCCAGAACCTTCTGAACCAGACCAAGGTCGACCAGGAGCAGCCGGCCACGCGCCGGGCCTCGATGCACGCGGTCGGATTGCAGCTCGTCGACTCGATCCTCGACGACGGCTCGTTCGTCGGCGACAACCCGACCAGCCTCGTCGAGGTGAGCGGCCGCCGAACGTATACCTGGTACGCCGGCCGCGAGGGGGAGCACGTGCTCCACAGCACGGGCACGACGACCGGCGGCGAGGGCGACGGCGGCCAGCTCAACTCCGGCCTGTTCGGCGCCGTGATCGTCGAGCCCGTGGGCGCGCGCTGGTACCGGAGCCAGGTCACGAAGGCGGACCTGGACCTGGCCACCACGCAGACCCTGTCGACCGGCCAGCCCAAGATCAACTACGAGGCGCGCTACCCCGCGGGGCACCCGCGCTACCCGCTGCCGATCCTCAACATGCTGGACGGCACCGACATCGTGCACTCCGACCTGACCGCGATCATCGCCGGGTCGAACCCCAACGAGACGGAGGGCACGGCGCCGAAGCCCGGCTGGTTCGCGACCGATGCCTTTCCGCTCAACAAGTACACCTATCCGGAGCGCTACCAGCCTTTCCGGGAGCTGGTCACGATCTACCACGACGAGATCGGCGCCGTGCAGGCCTTCCCCCAGTTCGAGCAGCCCACGCTCGCGCACGCTCTGCACAGCGGCCGGGACGCCTTCGCCATCAACTACGGCGCCGGGGGCATCGGCTCCGAGATCCTCGCCAACCGTTTCAAGGTCGGGCCGCAGCACGCCTGCACCGAGTGCAAGTACGAGGAGTTCTTCCTCTCCTCCTGGGTCGTGGGCGACCCCGCCATGGTCGTGGACGTCCCGGCCAACCACCGCTGCATGGTGCAGACCGAGAGCCCCAACCAGGTGGACCGGCAGGAGAACTTCGAGACCAAGGTCCAGAACCTGCGGGACGGCGTCGACTGCGATCTGTTGACGGGCAAGAAGGCGACCAAGGCGTTCTTCCCCGACGACCCGTCCAACGTCTATCACGGCTACATCGAGGACCATACGAAGTTCCGGGTCCTGCACGCCGGCTCCAAGGAGCACCACATCCATCACCTGCACGCCCATCAGTGGCTGTTCACGGCCGACAGCGACAAGTCGACCTACCTGGACAGCCAGGCCATCGGCCCCGGCGCCTCGTTCACCGCCGAGATCGCGTACCACGGCGGCGGCAACCTCAACAAGACCGTGGGCGACTCGATCTTCCACTGCCATTTCTATCCCCACTTCGCGCAAGGGATGTGGGCGCTGTGGCGGGTCCATGACGTGTTCGAGAAGGGGACCGCGCTTGGGAACGACGGCCGGCCGGCCGCGACCGCGCGGGCCCTGCCCGACGGCGAGATCAACGCCGGCACGCCGATCCCGGCCGTGGTGCCACTGCCCGGCAAGCCCATGGCCCCGATGCCGGAGGTCAACGTCACCATCTCCGGAGGCCAGGCGGTGATCCCCGCCGGCGGCAACCCCGGCTTTCCCTTCTTCGTTGCCGCCGTGGCCGGCCACCGTCCGCCCCATCCGCCCAAGGACTTCGTGGTCGAGGGCGGCGTCACCCATGACGGCGGCCTGCAGCGGCACCGGATCACAGGAGGCACCTTCGTGGAGATGCACACGCGCCTCGACTTCCACAAGGAGCTGATCAAGGCCGTGGCCGTCGGGCTTCCGGAGAACGGCACCGCGGTCGAGCAGGAGGCGATGGATTACCACGCCTTGCGCCAGCACCCGAGCTGCCGGCCGAACGGGGTCTGCGACAGCGCAACCACGCCGGTCAAGTTCATCACCAACGGCCGGCCCGCCGTGAAGGGCGCGCCGTTCGCCGACCCATGCATCAACGCCAATGGCGAGCCGGTGGGCAGCCCGCGGCTCTACAAGGCCGCCGACATCGAGAACGACGTCAAGATCAACAAGAAGGGCTGGCACTTCCCGCAGCAGCGTTTCTCCGCGCTCTGGCAGGACGTCGACGACTTCCTGGACCCGGCCGTCTCGCCGCCCAAGCCGCCGGAGCCGCTCTTCTTCCGCGCCAACAGCGAGGACTGCATCGACTTCTGGTTCACCAACCTGGCTCCTCATGAGTACCAGCTCGACGACTTCCAGGTGCGCACGCCCACCGATATCCTGGGTCAGCACATCCACCTGGTGAAGTTCGACGTCCAGGCCTCGGACGGGTCCGCCAACGGCTTCAACTACGAGGACGGCAGCTTCGCCCCCGCCGAGGTGCGCGAGCGGATCGCCGCCATCCGCCTGCAGAACAACTGCACCGCCAGCGACTCGCGCAACGGCACCATCGCCTGCCCGGTCGCCAAGCCGCACCCGTTCTTCGGCTCCGGCGAAGGCGGCGAGTGGCTCGGCGCCCAGACCACCGTCCAGCGCTGGTACGCCGATCCGGTGCTCGACAACAACGCCAAGGACCGGACGCTGCGCACGGTCTTCACCCACGACCACTTCGGGCCCTCGACTCACCAGCAGGTGGGCCTCTACGCGGGCCTGGTCGTGGAGCCCAAGGACTCGACCTGGTTCCACAACGAGACCGGGACCCCGATGTTCACCCGGGGCGACGGCGGGCCGACCTCCTGGCAGGCCGTGATCGTCGATCCGAACGGTCCCGACTACCGCGAGTTCCTGCTCGAGTTCGCCGACTTCCAGCTCGCCTATGAAGACGACAGCACCTTCTTCCCCGATCCGCCCAACGCG
>DASUNJ010000770.1:0-6508 GCA_036277235.1 Thermoanaerobaculia bacterium
CCGCCAGCGAAGCGGCGAAACGGGGCCAGGTGTCCGCCTCGAAGAGCCAGGCCGCCAGCGCGAAGAACGGCAGCGGCACCAGGTAGACCAGTCCCAGGTCGGCAGCGAGGCGCTTGAAGCGCGGACCGAATTCCCGCGCCACCTCCCAGGCCATCCAGAGGTTCCCCACGAGCAGGTAGTTGGCGGCGCCCATGCCCGCCGCGCCCCAGCGCTGCGTGAAGGCGATCCCGAACCCCACCAGGGAGACCAGGTTGAGCACCATGATGGCCAGCCAGGTCCGGTCCCGGTGCCGCGCCTTGAGCATCTCGCCGCCCAGGATGGTGAACTGGTCGAAGAAGGGGATGAAGGAAATCACCCGCAGCAGCGGCGCCGCGCCTTCCCACCCCGGCCCGAGCAGGACCCTCACTACCTTTTCCGCGTTGAACAGCAGGAAATAGCTCGCCACCACCTGGCAGCCCAGGAGCTGCAGCGTGCTCAGCCGGAAGACCTCCAGAAAGCGCGGCCGGTCCTCCAGGTACTCCACCAGCGTCGGGAAGAGCGCCCGCGGATAGACGATCGTCGCCACCAGGAAGGCGATCATGTAGGCCCGGATGTAGAGGCCCACGGTCTCGGTCCGGCCGAAGAACTGGATGATGTAGATGTCAATGTAGGTGACGAGCTGGAGGACGACCCAGATCCAGAACAGCCAGGAGCTGCGGCGGATCAGGTCGGGCAGGAGATGGAGGTCGGCCTTGAGTGGGATCTTCCCCCATGCCCGGCTCCAGGAGAAGATCGCCAGGAGCAGGGCGCCGGCCAGGTCCGCCACCACGAACGCCCAGACCTTCCAGCCCGCCCAGGCGAGGGCGACCGAAACCACCGCGATCACCACCCCCCGCAGGATCTCCGGGCCGATCAGGCGGCCGATGGTCAGCTCGCGCTCGAAGAATGCCTTGGGGACTACCGCGAGGCCGTCCAGGAAGACCCAGACGGCGAAGACCTGCAGCACCGCCGGCAGGTCCGGAGTCAGGAAGCCGAAGACCGGCGCGGCGACGAACAGGAGGACGGAGATCAGGAAGCCGAGGACGAGCGTCGAGACCAGCACCGTTCCGTAGGGGCGGCGGCTGTCCCGCACCAGGTGGTAGGGCAGGCCGAGGTCGCGCACGGCAGAGGCGATGGTGACGATGCGCAGCGCCTCTTCGTAGAGGCCATGCCCTTCGGGGAGGATGAGGCGCGCCAGGACGAGCTTGGCGACGAAGCCCACCAGGAGACGCGCGAGCTGGATGGCGTAGCCCGCGAAAGTCGAGCGCAGAACGCGCTGCTCGGTGCTCACAGGAGGTTCGCCCAGCGGGCCCACTGCTCGGTGAGCTCCATCCCCCGCTGGAGCGAAAAGACGGGCTCGTAGCCCAGCAACCGTCGGGCCTTGTCGATCCGCACCCGGGTCTTCGCGGCGAAAAAGCCGATCATCTGCGGCGTGAGCGGATGGATGGGCAGCCCCTTCTCTTCCGGCGGAGCGGGTCTTCCTCCGCCCCCGGACATCTTCCCCTTGATGCGGTCCTGGAGCCCCTCGGGCAGCACGGAGCTGGCGAGCTCGCGCAGAGCCATGAGCTCGCGGGTGGCCATGAGCCGGTCGCGGAAGCCGCGGTCCTGCTTGAAGGTGCGGAGGAATTCCTGGTGCAAGTGACCCTTCTCCCGCTGGTGCTTCTTGTACCAGGCCCGGGCTTCCTCCTCGGTCATGGAGACCGTGCGCTCGGGGCCGTCCCCGAACATGCGAGCGAAGTAGCCGTAGAGCTCTCGCCAGGTCACGATCTCGGGGCCGGAGATCAGGAAGGCCTCCCCCACGGCCGCGTCCTTTTCGGCCGCCAGGAGCATGGCGCTCACCAAGTCGTCCACGTAGACCGCGTTCGCCAAGCCGTCGCCGCCGTTGACGAGGATCATGCGGCCGGTCTTGAGCTCCGCGAGCTGCTGGACCGTCCAGACGCCGCCGTAGGGGCCATAGACCGCAGTGGGCTGGAGGATGGTCACCGGCACCCGTCCGGAACGGGAGTACTGGAGGGCGGTCGCCTCGGCGTCGAGCTTGCTGTCCGAGTAGGCGTTGCCGAAGCGGCGGCGGGGCGCGGTTTCGTCGAGATCGCCGTCCGCGGTCTGGCCATAGACCATGAGGGTGCTGAGATAGACCACCCGCTTCGCTCCGGCCCGGTGCGCAGCCTCCAGAGCGCGCTCGGTCCCCACCCGGTTGACCCAGGCGCGGCGCTTCTGGCTGCCGGTGGTGCCATAGGCGCAATGAAAGACGAGGTCGCACCCCTTGACCGCCTTGTCCAGGTCGGCGGTGTTGGTCACGTCGCCGAGGTGGAAGGTGAGGGGGAAGCGGGCCAGGCGCGCGGCGGAGGACGGGTTGCGCACCAGGACGCGCACGTCCGCCCCCTGGCGCACCAGGCGCTCCACGAGCCGGCCGCCGATGAAGCCGGAGGCGCCGGTGACTAAAGCCTTCATCGGATCAGCTCCGGAGGGTTCGACCAGGGCAGCTCCAGCGGCTGGCGCGCGGCGTAGCAGGCCTCGATCAATGCGAGCGACCGCCGCCCTTCGCGTCCTGGGATGAAAGGCTCGCGTCCCTCGCGGATGGCCGCGGCGAAGTCGTCGATCTGGCGCACGAACACGTCCTGAAAGGTGAGACGGGCGTCCCCTGCCCGGCCCGCCAGCGAAGTCTCCTGGCCGCCGAACCGCAGCGTGATCGTGGGGTCCGGGTCCCAGATGCCGACCTCCAGGGTGGCGCGCTCGCCCTCGAAGATGCAGGTGTTGCGCAGGTTGCGAGTACGGCTGACCTCGACGGTCCCCTCGAGCCCCGAGCGCATCCGCAAGCGCAGGTCGCAGTCGGATTCGAGCCCGCCCTCTGCGTCGTCGCGGTAGTCGATGGCCTCCCACTCCCCCAGCCAGACGAGGAGGAGGTCGAGCACGTGCACGCCGAAGTCGGCGAGCACGCCGCCTCCCGCGGTCTCCTTGCGGAGGAGGAAGCCGGTGGCGAACGGCCAGCGCGGGATCACCCCCTGCCGTAGATCAAAATGGCGCAGCTCGCCCAGGAGGCCCTCCGCGAGAAAGTCCTTGACCCAGCGGGTCGCGCCGAAAAAGCGGAAGTCGAGCCCCACGGCGAGGGCGGCGCCGCCCTCCTCGGCCGCGGCGATCATCTCGTCGCACTCGCGGACCGTGAGAGCCATGGGCTTCTCCACCAGCACCGGGATTCCGCGGCGGAGCAGGTCGATCGCGACCGGAGCGTGCAGGCTGTTGGGGAGGGCGACGACCGCGGCGTCGACGCGGTCGAGGATCTCGCGGTAGTCGGTGGCGAAGTCGGGGACCCCAAAACGCCGGGCAATGGTTCGCGCGCGCTCGGCGTCGGCGTCCACGACAACGACGGCCTCGGCGCGCTCCGAGGCGGAGATCGCCGGCAGGTGGTTGATCTGGGCCACCGCTCCACAGCCCAGCACGGCAAGTCGGACTTTCTGCATGGCCTGCGGATCTTACCCTCAGTCCCCGCGCATGGCCGCAGCCAGGTCTCCAGGCGTGCCGATATCGCGGAACCACCCCTCGGAAAACTCCACGCCCTCGGTATGAAGCCCGCTCTCCACCGCCGACCGCACCACCGCGCCGATCTGGAGCTCGCCCTCCTGGGGTGACGAGCGCACCGCTTCATGCAGATGGCGGGTGAAGACCGGCGTCCAGACCGCGATCAGCCAGTTGTAGCGCAGCGACGTGCTCTCCGGCCGGACCTCGATCCGCCGCACCCGGCCGTCCGGCCCGCAATCCACCATGTCAGTCGTCCCGCACCGCTCAGTCGGAAAGAGGCCGAGGACGAGATCGGCCCCGGTCGCCGCCTGCCGCTCCAGAAGCCGGGCGTAGGCGTCGGCCGGCTCGAACAGGCAATCCGGGAAACCGAGGGCCACGAGAGAGTCCTGGACGAAGGGGAAGGCGTTGTCGAGGGTCTCGGGCACGCTGCGGGAGCCGGGGATCGAGAGGTAGGCGAGGGCCATGTCCGCCATCGCGCCGGTCCCGAAGTAGCGGGCCACGTCCCACTTGGACTCGTGGAGGACGAGGAAGGCCCGGCGGATGCCCGCGGCGCGGAATCTATCCAGCAGATAATGGCAGGCCACCTTGGGCGGCGTCTCCCGGAAGCCGATGGGCAGCAGCTCCTTGCTGCACGGCAGCCGTCCCAGCCGCTCCGCGCGGCCCGCGGCAGGGATGAGGCCGAGGACGTCGCGATCGGTGCTCATGAGAGGGCGCATGCTATCATCCGCCCCCGAAACGGATGGAGAACCTGTCGCCGGAAAGACCGGACCCCAGTCCGCAGCGTTCGCCGGGTTGGGTCGGTCCAGCGCTGGCCGCGCTGCTCCTCGTGAGCTTCGCGCTGCGGGCCTGGGATGCGAGCCAGGGGCTCCAGGCCGGGCGCTACTACGACGAGCGCTACACATTCCGCAACGTCTCGCTGATCTTGCGCCAGGGCAACTGGCGGCCCGCCCAGGCCTACTACCTGAGCCTCTCCTACCTGCCGCAGACGGCGATCCTCGCGGCCAGCCAGGCGCTTCACCGCTCGACCGGCATCCAGGCGCTCTCGATCTACGGCAAGTCGGCCGATCGCTACTCCCCCACCGCGTACCTGCTGGCCCGGCTGTGCAATGTGACCTACGGCGTGCTGAGCCTCTGGGTGCTCTTCCTCATCGGCCGGCGGATCTTCTCCCCCGAGGTCGGGCTCCTGGCCGCAGCGGCCATGTCCGCCTTTCCGCGCCATGTGCTCAGCTCGACCCAGTTCAAGCCCGACATCCTGGTGCTGCTCCTCACCCTGGTGACGTTCTATTGGACCCTGGACGCGGTTTTCCGGCCCGCGGTGCGGCGCTTCCTCAAGGTCGGGATCGGCGTGGGGCTCGCGGTGGCCACCAAGTACACGGGCATCGGCGCGGCCATCCCCATCACCGGATTCGTGCTCGCCCGCGGCTGGCGCGACCGGAAGCTGTGGCTCTGGCTCCTCCTGGCCGGGCTGGCCTCCGTGCTGGTGTTCGTCATCCTGAACCCCTACCTCGGCGTGGTCCTGGAGTACATCCCGAAGCAACTCACCCACTACTCCGGCAACGCCCGGCAGCGCGGCACAGGCCGTCTCGACGTTCTCGCGCAACAGGTACAGTTCCTCGTCGAGCACCACGGCCCGATCGTGGCGGTCTTCGCCGCCGCCGGGCTTCTGGGGCTGATCCGGAAGGTCTTCCGGCCCGCGGGCTGGAGCCCGGAGCAGCGGCTCGGGGCGTCGCTCGCCCTGGTGTCGTTCCTCGGCTACTCCGCCTTCCACTCCGCGGCCACCACCCTGTTCCGGGGGCAGAACTATCTCCTGGTCGTCCCCTTCTCGTCGCTGTTCGCGGCCTGGGCCTTCGTCGAGCTCTGGCAGCTCCTCGCCGAGCGTGTCGCTCCGCTGCGAATGGCTACTGCCGCTGTCTGCCTGATCCCCGCGGCATTCCTCGCCTGGAAGCAAGCCGATCTCGTCTACCAGCGGGTCGTGCCCACGACCTGGGAGGCGGCGGGCGAGGCTCTGACCGCCGAGCTGGCGCCGCTGGAGCTGCGGCAGGTGATCTATGAGAACCAGGGGGGAGCGCTCCGGCTGACGCACGGCTCGGACCGGGCCATCACGACCGGCGCGGAACGGCTGTCCCGGATCGATCCGGCCACGCTCGAGAAGGCGGACGCGGAGGTCTTCCTCCGCCACCGTTTCCAGGGCAAGGACGCCGAGTTCTACCGCGGCCGCGAGGCGCTCCTGCGCGGAGGCCGCGCCCAGGTGATCTCCGGCGCGCCGTTCGACAGCCGCGGCGAGCCCGTGGTCCTGCTGCTCCATCCCTGGGTGCCCGCGTCCGCTCCCGAGCAGCTCCCTCTCGGCCGGCCCGGCCCGGCGCGCGCCCTCGCCGGACGCATGCCCTCGGGGATTGAGACGGGCGAGGTCGCCTCGCTCGTGATCTGGGTGCCCAGGGAGGCGGGCGAAGTGGATGCCCTGCGCATCGAGCCCGGGGGCCGGCGCCTTCCCCTCACCGAGACCGGCCGCCGCGGCAAGAGGCGCCGCCTCGTGACGCCGCGCATCGAGCTCTCGGGAGAGGAAGAGCGCGTGCGCGTCCCCGCTCCTCCCGACATGCCGGTACGCTCCTACCGCTTAGAGCTCCACCGCTGGCGCCGGGATTGATCCCATCCCCGCGGGAACTTTTCCCGCACCGCGCCCGTCCAAGCGATTGACAGACGAACTACCTAGTACTAAGTTATTAGTAGAATGAGAATCAAGACCCGAACCCTCACCGAGCAGGAGCTGGAGATCATGAAGGTGGTCTGGGAGAGGAAGGCCTCCACCGTGCGCGATGTCTACGAGGCGCTGCGGGAGCGCAAGGCCGTGGCCTATACCACCGTGATGACCATGATGAACATCCTGGAGACCAAGGGACACCTGGTGAAAAGGCCGGAGGGGCGGGCCTACGTGTACGAGCCGTCCCAGGCCCAGACGCAGGTGATCTCGGGCATG
>DASUNJ010000771.1:0-10728 GCA_036277235.1 Thermoanaerobaculia bacterium
GCCCATCGCCGAGCCCGTGGTCGCGCACGACCGGCTGGCCATCCTCCCTCCGCGGTCCAAGCCCGAGATCCTCCCCCTGTCGGCGATCCTGGGTGAGAAGGATGCGTCCGCCCTGCGCGAGGGGGACACCCTCACCCTCCCCATGTTCGGGACGGGAGAGGTGCGGCTGATCAGCCCGGAGAGCCTTACCGTCGCTTTTTCGGACGGCGAGGTGCGGGAGTTCCGGCGGTAGGAGCGGCCGCAATGGCGGGCTCCTCCTCCGAGTAGCGCTGGTGCAGGTGGACCGGCGCCTTGGCGACCTTGTGCAGCCGCTGGTTGAGCATCTCCACGAAGACCGAGAACCCCATCGCGAAGTAGATGTAGCCCTTCGAGATGTGCTGATCGAAGCCCTCGGCCACCAGCGACATGCCGATCAGCAGGAGGAAGGAGAGGGCGAGCATCTTGACCGTGGGGTGGCGCTCCACGAAGTTGCTGATCGGCCCCGCGGCGAAGAACATCACGGCCACCGCGATGACCACGGCCGCCATCATGACGGCCAGCTCATTGGCCATGCCAATGGCGGTGATGACGGAGTCCAGGGAGAAGACGATGTCCAGGGCGAGGATCTGGACGATGACGGAGGTGAACGAGGCGGCGACCCTGGCGCTGGCGTGCCCCTCCTCCCCTTCCAGCTTGTCGTGGATCTCGTGCGTGGCCTTGGCGAGGAGGAAGAGGCCGCCCACCAGAAGGATCAGGTCGCGGCCGGAGATCTCCTGGCCGAAGACCGTGAAGAGCGGGGCCGTCAGCCGGGCGATCCAGGCGAGCGAGGCGAGCAGGGCGAGGCGGATGAACATGGCCAGGCCGAGCCCGACCTTGCGCGCTTTCGCCTGCTGCTCCTGGGGGAGCTTTCCCGCCAGGATGGAGATGAAGATGATGTTGTCGATGCCCAGGACGATCTCGAGCACCGTCAGCGTCAACAAGGCGATCCAGCTCTCGGGGCTGCTCATCCACTCCATCACGGCACCTCACGAAACGGCTCCCCGGGTGATCCGGGAGCGGAGCGGATTCTATAGAATCTGCCGGCCATGAGCGACACCACCACCCGCGACATCCGCGTGCAGGTAGCGAGCTTCTACGACGAGGATCGCAGCGCGCCGCAGGAAAACTACTACTTCTTCGCCTACCAGGTGAGGATCTCGAACGTCGGCGCCCGGACGGCGCAGCTCCTCAGCCGGGAGTGGATCATCACCGACGCCACCGGTTACGAGCAGAGGGTGGAGGGTCCGGGCGTCGTAGGCGAGCAGCCGGTGCTGGGCCCGGGCGAGTTCTTCGAGTACACCAGCTTCTGCCCCCTCTCGACCCCGGTCGGCTCCATGCACGGCAGCTATCGGATGGTCCTGGAGGACGGCGAGGCTTTTGACGCGGTGATCGGGGCGTTCTCGCTGGCGGTTCCGCATGCGGTAAATTGAAGAGCATGCCCGCCGCCAAGCCCAAGAAAGCGCCCCCAAAGACAACAATCCCTGAAGCCGACTTCCCTGACATCGACCTGCCCATAAAGCCACCCTATCCGCCCTGGGAAGCCGAATCCGAGGGCAAGATCCCGGCGGAGCCCGGATGGCTCTACGAGCCCAAGTGGGACGGCTTCCGCTGCCTCGCCTTCCGCAAGGGGGACCAGGTGCTCCTCCAGTCCAAGGCGGGCCAGCCCCTCGGCCGCTACTTCCCGGAGCTGGTGGAGGCGCTCGGCAAGCTGCCGGTCAAGACCTTTGTGGTGGACGGCGAGATCATCATTCCTGACTCCTTCGACGCTCTGCTGCAGCGAATCCACCCCGCGGAGAGCCGCATCCGCAAGCTCGCGAAGGAGACTCCGGCGAGCCTTTACGCCTTCGACCTCCTGGTGGATGCCCGCGGGAAATCCCTCGTGGAGCTGCCTCTGGAAGAGCGGCGCGAGCGGCTGGAGGCGTTCTTTGAAAAAATCCCCGAAGGCCAGATGGTGCTCTCCCCCGCCACTGCGAAGCTCAAGGAGGCCGAGAAGTGGATCGGAGGCGAGGGCCTCGACGGCGTCGTAGCCAAGCAGCTGGACTCCCCCTACCTCACGGGCGAGCGCGGCGGCATGGTCAAGGTCAAGCGGATGCGCACGGCCGACTGCGTGGTAGGCGGCTTCCGCTGGGCCCAGAAGGGGGGAAAGGTGGGATCGCTCCTCCTCGGCCTCTACAACGACGCCGGGCAGCTCGACCATGTGGGCTTCTCGTCGAGCTTCTCCGCCGAGGAGAAGAAGGAGCTGGAGCCGATCCTGGAGCCCCACCGCGGAGGCAGCGGCTTCACCGGCAAGGCGCCGGGCGGACCGAGCCGCTGGTCCCAGGGGCGTTCGACGGAGTGGGAGCCTCTCGATCCGGTCCTGGTCTGCGAGGTGCGCTACGACCACTTCTCCGGCGGCCGCTTCCGCCACGGCACCAGGTTCCTCCGCTGGCGGCCGGACAAGAAGCCCGAAGCGTGTACGTTCGCGCAGGTGAAACGGAAGCCTACCGCCGCGGGCTGATCCGCAGCTCGGGCTCCGGCTTCGGCGGCTCGTCGCCGAGCCTGTATTTCGGATGGGCGCGCCAGGCGCGGACGGCGGCCATCAGGCCCTCCGTCGCCTGCATGGCGTACTCCTTCCAGGCGTCCGGGCGCCGATACCGTCCTTTCTTGGAGTCGTGGGCTTCGAGGAAGTCTTCGAATCCGCCGGAGTAGACCTCCTCCATTCGATCGAGCCTCTCCTCGAGCTGGGACATGGCGCTGCGGAAGCGGGTCCAGCGGTGACCGTCCCAATCGAGGGTCTGGAGGGCCTGCCCCGCCGCCTGACCGCGATTCGACAACACCGCGACCCGCTCGGGAGGCATCGCCAGGTTCATCCCCCCTTCGTCCTCGGTCAGATGGACGTGCACCACCCGGTCGCGATAGCCGGGTAGGCGCATCTGGGTGTTGTCCACCCAGTTCTGCATCGTGTTGACGATGGTCCCGAGGAAGGAGAAGAGACCGTCGATCTTCGTCCAGGCCGGCCGGATCTCCTGGCCGGCCGTGGCCGGGAACCGGACGTTCCGGCTTTCGTCGTAAGGGTCCTTTTCGTCGTCCGGGTGGAACGGCCGCAGGTTGATCCCGAACGTCGGCCGGGAAGGCAGCAGCCCGTCGAAGAAATGGACGGGGAAGTTGCTGCCGATGCCGCCGTCCGAGAACCAGCAGCGGCCCAGCTCCGGCGCCTCCCCCGCCTTCTTGAGCTGGGCGTTCCTGTCCAGGCTCCAATCCACCGCGTAGAGCGGGATGGCGCTGATGAGCACCGGGAAGCTCAGACTCATCCGCGCGGCCACGATCACCGGCAGGTCGGCAGGACCCGGCAGCGGACGGTATGGGGTTTTGTCGATGATCCGCTGGACGAGCTCGGCATCCTCGGTGTCCTCGATCACAACGGGATGGTCCAGCATCCACTTCACGATGTCCTTGGGGAAGAACAGGCCGAGCTCCTCCGGGTGGAAGAAGTACTCGCGGCTGGAGAACGGGAGGCGGACGGGCCGGCCGTGGGTGAGATTGGTCGTCATCACCTCCAGGTTGACCTCCCGGCTCTGGAGGTCCCCGAAAGTGAGCGGCGCGCCGGTCTTTCCGGCCGTCGCGTCGATGAGGCCAGCCAGCCAGGGCGTGAGCGCCGGGTCATGGGAGGGCTCGTGCGGGGGCATGCCGGTGCACATCCCGAAGGCGTTGCCCTGGATCCCCTTCACCGCCCGCCACGCGAAAACAGCCAGCGCCACCAGGAATCCCCAGAACAGCGCAAAGAACACCCGCAGGGGCATGGCCCGGCTCATGAGGAGCTGCCCCTCCGAAGGGAAATCGGCCACGAGCCAGAAGAGCCCGATCCCGAGCAGCGCGCCGAGCAGGACTGCGAACCAGTGGAAGCGGACCAGGTTGAGGAGCGTAAGCAGGAGCTTCTTGAGCTTCCCGCCCGGAGAAATCCAGGTGAGAAGCAGCGAGAAGGCCGGTCTTGTCTGCGGCGACGGCTGGAACAGGCGCTCGAGGTTCCCCGCGAGGAAGCCCGGAAGCTCCGCCAGCTTATGGAAGCCGCCCTGGGGATTGTCCCGGCCGTGCTCCGCCGCGGCAGCCAGGGCCGCTGCGATCGCTCCCGCGGAAGTGCCGCCGATGTTCTTGAGCCGGTAGGTCTGCGCCAGCTCCGTCACCGCCAGGGGATAGACCACCCCGCTGGTGATCCCGCCCTTCATGATGACGTCGCACTCCTTGGTTGGATTGGCGAACGCGGCGGGGCCGTACTCCATCAGGTGCCTCCGGGGGAGAGAAAAGGGAGAGGGCCGCCAGAGAGCTCCGGCGGCCCGTGTTCCGCCTACACCTCGAGCTTGCGCAACGAGCGGCGGACCAGCAGGAAGCAGAGGATCGCGAAGAAGAACAGCGCGCTCCAGGCCGCCGCGCCGCCGAAGATCCCCAGGACGTTCAGGTCCTCTCCCACTCCGGCACCATCCATGGCGCCGCGGGCCCACGCAGCCGAGCCGAGGATGGCCACGAGCAGGCCGGCGATGGAGCCTCCGGCTACCAGGCCGGTGGAGAACAACATGCCCGAGGAGACCTCCGACTCCGCCTCGGCGAGCGTTTCGCCCTTGCGCGACCGGATCGCGTCGGAAAGCCAGCGCATGGCGCCGCCGACGAAGATCGGGAACGTGGTGGAGATCGGCAGGTAGGCCCCCACCGCCCAGGCCAGGCCCGATACGCCGCAGAGCTGGACCACCACGGCCAGGGCCGCGCCCACGAAGATGAAGCCCCAGGGGAGATCCTGCGACAGCACGCCCTTGATGATGACCGCCATCAGAGTGCCCTGCGGCGCCGCCAGATCCTCGCTGCCGATCGGTCCCATGTCCGAGTTGTGCAGGGCGAGGATGGTCCAACCGATCACCAGCACCGAGGCGAGGACGCCGATCAGAAGGCCGACCTGCTGCCGGAACGGAGTCGCGCCGACGAGGTAGCCGGTCTTCAGATCCTGCGAAGTGGCGCCCGCGTTGGCCGCCGCGATGCAGACGATCGCACCCACGCACAAGGCCGCGCTCTGGTACATGTCGCCGCCCAGGCCGATCGAGACGAACAGCAGGGTCGTGCCCAGGAGCGTCGCGATGGTCATACCCGAGATCGGGTTCGACGACGACCCGATCAGGCCGACGATGCGGGACGAGACCGCCACGAAGAAGAAGCCGAAGATCAGGATGAGCAGCCCGGTCAGGAGACTGGCCGGGAACCCTCCGGTGGGCAGGTTCGGCAGGAACGCGATGACCAGGACCAGGACCAGAGAGCCGATGGCCACCCAGGAGATCGGGATGTCGCGCTCCGTCCTGGGTACCGCCCCCTTGGCCGTGCCCGTCTCGCGCAGGTCGCGCATCGAGTCGCGGACCGAGGTGTAGATGACCGGCAGCGTCCGCAGCAGGGTCAGCATGCCCGCCATGGCCACCGCACCCGCTCCGATGTAGCGGATGTAGGCCCGGTAGTACCAGTTCGACGGATGGGTGCCGGCGATCCATTCCGGGGTGAAGCCGAGCTTCATCAGGTCGGCGTGGACCTGCGCGTCGGGCACGAACATGGAGAGCAGCGGGATCAGGGCGAGCCACGAGAGGACCGAGCCCGACACCATGATGCCTGCGATGCGCGGGCCGATGATGTAGCCGACGCCCAGGTACTCGGGCGTGACCTCGGAAGTGAGGGCCACGTTGCGGTAGTTGCCGGTCCGGCCCGTGGTGAACTGGAAGGCCTCGCCCCAGAGGTGCAGGACCCTCTGGAAGATCGTGTAGCCCAGCGCCACCCAGAAGCCGGCGAACACGGTCTTGGCCATCTCGCCGCCGCGCTCGCCCGCCACCAGCACCTCGGCGCACGCCGTGCCCTCGGGGTACGGCAGCTCGCCATGCTCCTTGACGATCAGCGCCCGGCGCATGGGCACCATGAGCAGGACGCCCAGGATGCCGCCCACCGCCGCCAGCGTCATGATCGGCAGGTAGCGGAAGTACTCCGCGCCGCCCGCGATGAACAGGAAGGCCGGGGTCGTGAAGACCACGCCGGCCGCGACCGACTCGCCGGCCGAGCCGATCGTCTGGACGATGTTGTTTTCCAGGATCGTGGACTTGCCGAGCCGTTTGAACACCGCGATCGACAGCACGGCGATCGGGATCGAGGCCGAGACCGTCAGTCCGGCGCGCAGCGCCAGGTAGACGGTCACCGCGCCGAAGATGATGCCGAAGATCGCCCCCAGGATCACCGCTTTGAGGGTGAACTCCGGGATCTCCTGATTGGCAGGGATGTAGGGTTTGAACTCCGCGGCAGGTTTGTTCTCAGCGACAACAGGCGCTCCATGGGCCAAGGCGTGCCTCCTTTTTGCGAAGTCGGGCGGATCGTAGCACAGCCCGACCCTGTGTTAGCGTTCGGGCATGGCCACGCCCGAACCCCTTCCCGACAAGGTCGCGATCCTGGAGCCCTCCCCCGCGGAGACGCCCGCCTTCCGCCCCTTCATCCCGGCCGAGGTCAAGCTCCCCGAGCTGACGGTCCTCCCCCTGATCCTGGGCACGGTGCTGGGAGCCGTGTTCGGCGCCTCCTCGCTCTACCTCGTGCTCAAGGTGGGCCTCACGGTGAGTGCCTCGATCCCGGTGGCGGTCATCTCGGTGACCCTCTTCCGTCTCCTTCGCAAGATGGGCGGCCGGGGCGCTTCGATCCTCGAGAACAACATCGTGCAGACCGCCGGCTCGGCGGGCGAATCGCTCGCCTTCGGCATCGGCGTAACCATGCCGGCCGTCCTCATCCTGGGCTTCGACCTGGACATCATGAAGGCGGTGCTGGTTTCGCTCCTCGGCGGCCTGCTGGGCATCCTGATGATGATCCCGCTGCGGCGGGCCATGATCGTCGAACAGCACGGCATCCTCAAGTTCCCCGAGGGCACGGCCTGCGCCGAGGTGCTCAAGGCCGCGGCCAGTCCCGAAGAGCGGGCCATCGCCAAAAAGCATGGAGCGCTGATCTCGCTCGACGCCGGCCTCGGAGCCCGCACGATCTTCACCGGCTTCGGTATCGGCATCCTCTACAAGACGGCCATGGCGGCCTTCAAGACCTGGAAGGACATCCCGGAGAAAGTCTTCGGCCCGCCGTTCACGGCCGGCTCGGTTTCCGCGGAAGTCTCGCCCGAGCTGCTAGGCGTGGGCTACATCATCGGCCCGCGCATCTCCGCGGTGATGTGCGCGGGCGGCGTCCTCGCCTACCTGGTGCTCATCCCGGCCATCAAGTTCTTCGGCTCGGCCGCGACCGGAATCCTCGCCCCCGGCACCATGCCCATCGGGGAGATGACCCCGGACGACATCCGCAACGCGTACGTCCTCTACATCGGCGCCGGGGCGGTGGCGGCGGGCGGCATCATCAGCCTGTTCCGCGCCCTGCCCACGATCCTGCACGGCATCCGCGCCGGCCTCTCGGACTACAAGGGCCAGCGCGGCGTGGCGGCCGAGCTGCCGCGCACCGAGCGCGACCTGCCCATGAAGCTGGTCGTCTTCGGCAGCCTGGCCCTGGTGGCCATGATCCTCCTCTTCCGCTCGCTGCACATGAACCTGCTGGGAGCGATCCTGATCGTCCTCTTCGGCTTCCTCTTCGTCACGGTCTCGGCCCGCCTGACCGGCGAGATCGGCTCGTCGTCGAACCCGATCTCGGGCATGACCGTGGCGACCCTGCTGCTGACCTGCCTGGTCTTCCTAATCCTCGGCTGGACCGGCCCGACCTACTACGTCACGGCGCTGATGGTCGGCGCGATCGTCTGCATCGCCTCTTCGAACGGCGGCACGATCGCGCAGTCGCTCAAGACCGGCTTCCTCGTGGGAGCCACGCCGAGGGCCCAACAGCTCTCGATCATCGTCGGCTCGGCCGTCTCGGCCCTGCTCCTCGCACCCATCCTCCTACGCCTGAACGACTCCGGCACTGTCTACGTGCCGGTCGCCGACCGCAACACCGGAGCCATCGTGAGCCAGGGCTACGCGCCGAACCTGCGGGTCCCCGCCAATCTGCTGCCCACTCTGGAGGAAGAGAAGCTCACCGGTCCGCAGTCCGCCGACGATCCAGGCACCTACCGCGTCTGGCACAAGACGGACGAGCAGGGAGGCCCCGCCGGCCGCTACCTGGTGAATGCCCAAGGCGTCCCCGTCTATCTGGTCGATCCCGGCATCAACGGAGTCCACGACACGAGGCCCAACGGCCAGAGGGTGGACAAGTTCGACGCGCCGAAGGCGACGCTGATGTCCTACATCATCAAGGGCATCCTCAACCGCGAATTGCCCTGGGGTCTGGTCCTGCTTGGGGTGATGATCGCGGTGGTGCTGGAGATGTCGGGCATCCCCTCCCTCGCCTTCGCGGTGGGCGTATACCTGCCGATCTCCTCCACGACTCCGATCCTCGCGGGAGGCCTGATCCGCTGGCTGGTGGACCTCCACCTGCGCAAGAAGCTGGCGCACCGCAAGCTGACCGAAGAAGAGCTCGCCGCCGAGGGGGACAAGAGCCCCGGCGTCCTCATGGCCTCGGGCTACATCGCGGGCGGAGCCATCGCCGGCATCCTCATCGCCTTCATGGCCGGCGTCCTGACCGACTTCACCGACCGGGTCACCCGCCTCATGGAGGGAGCCAACCCGTTCTTCGCCGGGCCGTCCGCGGATGCTCTGGCGCTGATCCCGTTCGCGATCCTGTGCGCGCTGCTCTACCTCGCGGGGCGGGAGCTGATCCTCAAGCCGAGGAATCCGGAGGCCAAGTGAGCTCCCGCATCGCCGTGCTCCTGCGCCTGATCGACCAGGCATACGACAAGAAGTCCTGGCACGGCACCAACCTGCGGGGCTCGCTCCGCGGGCTCAGCACCGAGGAGGCGGCTTGGCGGCCGGCCGCGGGCCGTCACAACATTTGGGAGCTGGCGGTTCACGCTGCCTATTGGAAGTATTCGGTCCTGCGCCGCCTCCGCGGCAGCGAGAGGGGTGGATTTCCCGCAAAGGGGAGCAACTGGTTCCTCCGGCCCGAGGGCAGCCCGGACGAGAAAGCCTGGAAGGAGGATCTCGCCCTGCTCGGCCGCATGCACCGCGAATTGCGCGAGGCGGTCGCGGGCCTGTCCGACGAGGTCCTCGACCGGATCCCATCCGGTAGCAAGACCCGGCTCGACGACCTCATCTCCGGAGTGGCCTTCCACGACATCTACCATGCCGGGCAGATTCAGTTGCTGAAGCGGCTGCGGCAGGAGAAGAGATGAAACCGATCCTCGCTCTAGCCCTGCTCGGACTGGCCGCATCCGCGATCCCCGAACCGGCCGTCTTCGCCCCCGGCGTGATCTCGACCGGAGAGTACGAGTCCCACGCCGCCTTCTCCCCGGACGGCGGGACGATCTACTTCCTCAAGAACACGGCCGACTTCGGCCACTGGACGATCGTCTCGTCGAATCTCCGGAACGGGAAGTGGACGGCTCCCGAGGTCGTCCCCTTCTCAGGCCGCTACAGCGATGCCGACCCGTTCGTCACCTCGGACGGTTCGAAGCTCTACTTCATCTCCACCCGCCCGGTGGATGGCAAGCCCAAGGAAGACCTGGACATCTGGATGGTCGAGAGGAAAGGGGAAGGCTGGGGCGAGCCGCGCAACCTGGGAGCGCCAATCAACTCGCCGGGCGCCGAGTGGTTTCCCACGCTAGCGGCCGACGGCACCCTCTACTTCGGCTCCGACCGAGAGAGGGGCAAGGGAGGAACCGACCTCTGGCGAGCCCGCTTGGTGGACGGCAAGTACGCCCAGCCCGAAAACCTCGGAGACGCCGTGAACTCCCCAGGCGAGGAGTACGAGCCGCTGATCTCCCCCGACGGCACCGTCCTGATCTTCATGGCCGCCCGCAAAGGAGGACAGGGAAGCGGCGACCTCTGGGTCAGCTACCTCCGCGACGGAGCCTGGACCCCAGCAGCGAACCTTCCCCCGCCGATCAACTCCCCCGCCTTCGAAGTGGGTCCCAAGATCACGCCGGACGGCCGGACTCTCCTCTTCACCAGCACGCGGAGGACCTTCGCCGCAACGCCTCTGGACAAGGCCCTCACCTACGCAGAGCTGTCGCGCCAGCTCAACTCTCCAGGCAATGGCCTGGGCGATCTGTACCAGGTAGACGTGCAGGCGCTCCGGCTCGAGCGCCCTTGGCGCTGAGTCCTATCCGATCTGCCGGTAGCGCTCGATGGAGATCGGCGCCCCGAGCAGGGGAGCAATTTTGCTCCCAACCTCTGCCACGTGCGCCGTCTGCAAATGGGCATCCAGGTGCTCGGCCGACTCCCACTCCTCGATAAAGGCGAATTCGGCCGACTTGCCGAGCCCCTGCGTCAGGTCGTAGCGGATGCACCCCGCCTCCCTGCGGGTAGGCTCGATTAGAGCGATGAGCGCCCTCTCCAGTTCCTCTTCCTTTCCGGGAGCGGCGGTGAAAAGCGCGAGCACGTGAACGGTGGCTTGCCCAGCCATCACATCCCTCCTTTTTGTTAGGTTCTCAGTCACAGGCAGATGATGTCATGCGTCGTGCTGCGCTGCGGAGAGCAGCAGAGCTCAGCCGCTCCAGAAGAGTCTACCTCGACGGGAGCCAATAGGGTGACCTAGTAGAACTAAACCCTCGAAAGCCGTGGTAATCCGAGCTCTCCGGAGTTTTCCGAGTGCGAAGAGAGCTTGCTACCGAGTTTACGCTCGTTATCGAAATCCCCTGAATCTGGCGTTTTC
>DASUNJ010000772.1:0-16251 GCA_036277235.1 Thermoanaerobaculia bacterium
CGGTCGCAGATCACGAAATCGATCTGCCGGGCATCCCCGTGCGCCCTGGCCAGGACGAGCGCCCGGTCCAGGATCTCCAGCGCTTCTTCCAAACGGCCGGTCTCGACAGCCAGATGCCAAAGTGGCTTCAGATCGTCGATCCCGGGGTGACCGCCCTCCGTAGCTTGCCTCATGCTCTCCCCTTGTCAGCTAATCGTCGAGGCCTGGATCCTGGTCTTCTCCACGCCGGCCCTGCGCCTTCTTGAACGCGATGAAATCCTCGACCTCGCGCTGGGCGTCGTCGGGCAGCGTGTTGAACTGCTGCACGAGCTGGACGTCCCGCGGCGTGATCGACTCCTTGGCGACATCTTCGAAGAACTCGCCGATGCTCATCTGGAACTCGGCGAGGATGCGGAAGAGCGTGTCGAGGCTGACCCGGTACTCCCCCTGCTCCATGCGCGAGAGGTCCGACTGCTGGATCCCCAGGCGCTGCGACAGCTCCACCTGGGTCAGCTTATGCTCCTTGCGCAACTGCCGGATCTTCTTGCCGACGAGCTGGATCTGGCGGACTTTGTCTGCGGAAGCCATGAAGGTTTTGCTCTCGAGCTCGCTTATGTCAGACTCGCATAGCCGTGCTGCTCGCTGATGGTACGGCGGCGGCGTCACCCTGTCAACTGAAACCGTTTGCCCGGGAGCCCAAAGGGAGCCAGAGTCCGTGCGCAGCCACTTTTTTCTTCTGCGGGAGCTCGTCAGGCGGGACTTCCAGTCGCGCTATGCCGGGTCGGCGCTCGGCCTGGCGTGGTCTCTCGTCCAGCCTCTCTGGACGCTGCTGCTGCTCACCTTTGTCTTCTCGACGGTGATGAAGATCTCCCCGGTGGGCTCCCGCACCGGACATTTCGCGATCTTCCTCTTCTGCGGCCTGCTCCCCTGGATGGCCCTGCAGGAGGGGGTGCTGCGCGCCTCCACCTCGATCACCGACAACTCCAGCCTGGTCAAGAAGCTGCGCTTTCCCTCGGAGATCCTGGTGCTGTCCGTGGTGCTGTCGGCCCTGCTCCACGAAGCGATCGCGGGCGCGATCTTCCTCGGAGTGCTGGCCGTCCTCGGAGAGCTGCGGTGGGGCGGGCTGCCCCTGCTCCTGCTGGCGGTGCCGCTCCAGATCGCCCTGACGGTCGGGCTCGGGTTGCTCTTGGGCACGCTCCACGTGTTCTTCCGCGACGTCGCCCAGGTCCTCGGGATGATCCTGATGGGATGGTTCTACCTGACTCCGATCGTCTATCCCGCGAGCCTGGTGCCGGAACGGTTCCAGGCCTGGATCGAGCTCAACCCGTTGACGGCGCTGGTCGGCCTCTATCGGCAGGCGCTCCTGGAAGGAGAGGTCTCCTGGGTGCCGGGGACAGTGAGCCTGACGCTGACGGCGGCTGTGCTACTATCGGCCGGCCTGTGGATTTTCGCCAGCCTCAAGCCGGCGTTCGTCGACGAGATTTGAGGCGTCTTGGCCCTCCGGCCGGAGGGCTCGTCCATCTCAAGCCCTTGAATGTAGGAGAAGTGGATGCGATTGCAGTTCTCTATCTTAGGCCCGCTCGCCCTGGCGCTCGCGCTGTTGTCCGGTTGCGCCTCCCAGCCAGCGGCGAAGACCTCTACGGGCAGCACTCCGGAGCCCGCGGCAGCGGAAGCTGAAGCGGAAAAGACCGCCTCCGCGCCGGCCAAGCCCTCCTTCCCCGTCCGGGCCAGTCCGACCCAGGCCCTGCCGACCGACCCGGGCGCTCTCGAGCCTCCGGACGGCAAGTGGCTGGTCGATGACCGGGGCCGGGAGTATTTCAACCTGGAGGTCCCGCGCGTCGAAGGCCAGTACAGCTGGGTGGGGGAGGAGCGCAAGCAGGTGCGTCTCGCCTACGGCCTCACCTATGACGTGTCTTCGTACGACGACTCGAAGATCCTGGTCAAGCACTACCGGACGGTCGCACGCAAGCCGCGGGAGGCCCGGCCCGAGCCGTCCGCCGAGGAGCTGGAGGCCGCCTACCGGGTGGAGGGCAAGGCCGTCGACCGGCTGCGCTTCGTTCCCCTGGGCACGGGGCTGCCCGAGCAGGGACAGTGGCGTCAGGGTTTCGACGTCGCGGACATCGACGGCGACGGCAACCTCGACATCGTCCACGGTCCCGCCCGCAAGACGGGCAACCGGCCGGCCATCTTCCTGGGAGACGGCAAGGGGGCGGGCTGGCGCCCGTGGCAGGCGGCCTTCCCCAACATGGGCTTCGACTATGGAGATGCCGCCGCCGGCGACCTGGACGGCGACGGCGACCTCGATCTCGTCATCGCCAGCCACCTGCGCGGGATCGTGGCCCTGGTGAACGACGGCAAGGGGAGCTTCAGCCCGTGGAGCCAGGGCATCGATTTCGCGGTCCAGCCGTCGCCGGAGGACACGTCGACGGCGTTCTCGTCGCGCGAGGTCGAGATCTTCGACTGGAACCGCGACGGCCGGCCGGACATTCTCGCCCTCGGCGAGGGGCCGCGGCTCGCCATCGCCCGCACCGCCGCCGATCGCACCACGGGCGATGACCGCTTCAAAGGGGGCTCGCGCGGCCTGGTCGTCTACCTCAACCAGGGGGACGGGACCTGGACCAGGACGGGAGGCGCGACGGGCAGGAGCGTGGTCTTCGGCGACGACCTGGCCCTGGGGGACTTCAACGGCGACGGGATCCAGGATTTCGCCACCGGCTCGGGCATCCAGGGCGCGAAGACGCTGCTCAACCTGGGCCGGCAGGACGGGACCTGGGAGACGGTCGCCCTCGACGCTGCCCGCCCGCGAGCCATCTTCCACGGCGTCGCCGCCGGCGATTTCGACCGCGACGGCCGCACCGACCTGGCCTTGGGATACCTGTCGATCGAAGGCGGCGCCTGGCGAACCGGCGTCGACGCGTTGCTCGCCCGCGCCGACGGCGCCTGGGAGCGCCGCGCCCTGGGCAACGCGAAGAACCAGGACGGGATCTACGGCCTGAGCGCGGGGGACGTCGATGGCGACAAGGTCCTCGACCTCGTGGCCCTGACGGGTGGCGGCGAGGGCTGGGTCTTCCTGGGCGACGGCCGGGGAGGGTTCGCCCGCGAGGAGGGTGCCGAGATCCTCGAGAGCGGCTGCCGCGGCTATCACGTGGAGCTGGCGGACCTCGACGGCGACGGCGCCGACGAGGTCGTGGCCGGCTTCGCAGGGGAGGGCAATGCCCTGTTCGGCCCCGAGACCTGTCCGTCCCAGGGGAGCCTGCGGGCCTGGAAAGCGGTCCGCAAAGGCGGCACCCCTTGACATGTCCCCTTGTTCAGATATATCAACGCGTCAACTTTGACGCGTAACGATCGACAATGGAGGAGCAAGATTCATGAAAAGAAGTATTTGTCTGCTAGCTGTGCTGGGCCTGCTGGCGCTCACGGGCCCCGTGGCCGCGGAGATCGGCACGATCGACGACGTGCCCGCCGCGACCCTGCTGCTGCCCTATTTCGAATGCGAGCTCGGCCCCAATCTCGTCCCGGTCGCGAACGGAGACACCACCCTGTTCTCGATCAACAACGCCTCGGCCACCGCGGTCCTGGCGCACGTGACCCTGTGGACGGACGAGTCGGTGCCGACGCTCGACTTCGACGTCTACCTGACCGGGTACGACGTCCAGACGATCAACGTCTGCGACATCTTCAACGGCAACCTGCCGCGGACGGCCTCCGTCGGCCAGGATCCGTCGGGCGGCGCCGTCGGCGTCGGCATCAGCCCGAAGGGCGACCTGTCCCAGGACATCAACTTCGCCTCCTGCAACGGCCGCCTGCCGTACACGAACCCGGCGGTCAACGCGTCGCTGCTGAGCCACATCCGCAACGCCCACACCGGGCAGTTCACGAGCGTCTACGGCGGCTGCTCGGGCGTCGACCACGGCGACACGGTCGCCCGCGGCTACATCACCGTGGACACGACGACGCAGTGCTCGCTCGACTTCCCGAGCTCGCCGGGCTACTTCTCGGGCGTCGCCAGCTTCCAGAACGTCCTCTGGGGCGACTACTTCTACGTGAATCCGTCGGAGAACTTCGCCAACGGCGAGACGCTGGTCCACATCGAGGCCTGCCAGCCCGGCAACGGCTACATCGGCTACGTGGGCACAGGCACCTCGGGCGTGAACACCTGCCCGATGGGTGCCGGCGACTACACCTTCTACGGCCGGTACGTCGGCGGCCTGGGCACCGACCAGCGCGAGGCCCTGTCGACGACGTTCGCGAGCCGCTACCTCAACGGCGCCAACTTCACGGGCGGCACGGACCTGGTGGTCTGGCGCGACTCGAAGACCACCCCGACCGGCGTCAACGGCCTGGCCTGGGATTGCGACGACGAGGCCGGCTGGTTCCCGCTGAACCAGGCGGACGTGGTTGCGTTCGACGAGCAGGAGAACTCGACCGACCTGTGCTTCCAGGGTGACAACATCTCGCCGCCGACCGGCGGTGCGGACACCTGCTTCCCGCTGGAGGCTCAGCGCGTCAGCCTGCAGGGCGGCAACACCGCGGGCGACGACCCGACCCCGCCGTATACGTTCGGTTGGTTGTTCCTCAACCTGAACACCACGGTGGCCGGCGGTCTCTTCAACCCGACGGCGCAGGCCTGGGTCGAGACCATCATGGACGCCAACGGGCTGTACAGCGTCGGCTTCGACGCGGTCAAGCTCGACCAGGCGAACCAGACCTTCCAGAGCAACGCTCCGGGAGGCGTCCTCCTCCTGCCGTAATCCCCTGGATTCGGGCGGGTCCGGCTCCCTGCCGGACCCGCCCCCTCTTGACAAAGCCCGGCCTAGCGTATAAACACTACCTTGAACAAGCCGGACCGTGAGCAGGTGCCGTGGGATTTGCAGCAGGCGGGAGCCATTGCGCCCCGGCACGCGATCCGGTAAGGTTCGATCCGGAATCGGCAAAGAGGCCGTTCCGAGCGCTTGACAAGGCTTTCGAGGCGCTGTTATCCTGCAAAAGCATAAAGCAACCGAGAGCCCGCGTGGGGCGAAGCGGGAAACCAGATACGAAGAAAAAACCAGTTTCGAGAATCCAATCTTTGAACGGGAGGTGATCTTCTTCGGAGAGAGGCTTTGGAGTCGATTGGTTCGTTCTGCAGGGAAACCTAACCGTTTTACGAGGAGATTGTCTGTGATGAAAAAGACTGCACTTTGCCTTGCGCTCCTGGGCCTGCTGGCCTTGGGCGGCTCGGCGTTCGCGGAGTTCGGCACGGCTGACGACGTGCCCGCCGCGACCCTGCTGCTGCCCTACTTCGAGTGCGCGCTGGGCCCGAATCTCGTTCCGGTCGCGAACGGGGTCACCACCCTGTTCTCGATCAACAACGCCTCGGCCACGGGCCAGCTGGCCCACGTGACCCTCTGGACGGACGAGTCGGTTCCGACGCTCGACTTCGACGTCTACCTGACCGGCTACGACGTCCAGACGATCAACGTCTGCGACATCTTCAATGGCAACCTGCCGCGCACCGCGTCCCTCGGACAGGATGCTGGCGACCTGGTCAGCCCGGCTCCTCCGCCGGGCAACGTGTTCGGCACCACGATGGACATCAACTTCGCGTCCTGCAACGGCCGCCTGCCGTACACGAACCCGGCGGTCAACGCGTCGCTGCTGAACCACATCCGTAACGCCCACACCGGCCAGTTCACCAGCGTCTATGGCGGCTGCTCGGGCTTCGACCACGGCGACACGGTCGCCCGCGGCTACATCACCGTGGACGTCACGACGCAGTGCTCGCTCGACTTCCCGAGCACCCCGGGCTACTTCTCGGGCGTCGCCGGCTTCCAGAACGTCCTCTGGGGCGACTACTTCTACGTCGATCCGACCAACAACTTCGCCAACGGCGAGACGCTGGTCCACATCGAGGCCTGCAATGCCCCGACGTTCATTCCGCCGTTCGTGGGCTTCATCGGCACCGGTACCTCGGGCGTGAACACCTGCCCGATGGGTGCCGGCGACTACACCTTCTACGGCCGCTACGTCACCGGCCTGGGCACCGACCAGCGCGAGGCCCTGTCGACGACGTTCGCGAGCCGCTACCTCAACGGCGCCAACTTCACGGGCGGCACGGACCTGGTGGTCTGGCGCGACTCGAAGACCACCCCGACCGGCGCCAACGGCCTGGCCTGGGATTGCGACGACGAGGCTGGCTGGTTCCCGCTGAACCAGGCGGACGTGGTTGCGTTCGACGAGCAGGAGAACTCGACCGACCTGTGCTTCCAGGGTGACAACATCTCGCCGCCGACCGGCGGTGCGGACACCTGCTTCCCGCTGGAGGCCCAGCGGGTCAGCCTGCAGGGCGGCAACACTGCGGGCGACGACCCGATCCCGCCGTATACGTTCGGTTGGATCTTCCTCAACCTGAACACCACGGTGGCTGGCGGTCTCTTCAACCCGACGGCGCAGGCCTGGGTCGAGACCATCATGGACGCCAACGGGCTGTACAGCGTCGGCTTCGACGCGATCAAGCTCGACCAGGCGAACCAGACCTTCCAGAGCGCGGATCCGGACGGAGTCGTTCTCCTTCCGTAAGCGTTTCCCTGGGGACGGGTCCGGCTTCGGCCGGCCCCGTCCCTTCTCCTTTCCGATCGTTGGGCGGTGTTCTCGGTCTCGAGAGAGCAGCGCCGAGCGAATCGGATGTCTATGTTCGAGGATCGGCTACAGGGCTCCAGGGGAGGCGTGTGGTGGCTGAGAAGGGGAGCCGTGATCAGGGTGGTCTACGGACCGTCCACGTCCCGGGGGGAAAGCTCCCGGCCGGCACGGGCTTCTTGCGTTGTATGCTGGAAACTGCAAATGCGAATCAGTAGAGAGGTGCTGCAAGATGAACACGAGTCGCAGGCTGAGAACCGACCGAGCCCCCTTCCTCCTCCTGGTCCTGTCGCTTTGCCTCGCAGGTCTGCTGACCGGCGCCGAGGCCGGCTTCGCCCAGACCTGTAGCGAGGGATCACCGGCGAAGATCGCCGGCCAGCCTCTCTGGGGAAGCCTGCGGCCCGGAGACGTGTTCGAGGGCAATGCGAGGAACGACATCCGGGATTCGACCGACTACACCGGCAACAACCTGCCGGGCGCGGGCAACCCTCTCTACCTGTCCGTGGACATCGAGAACGGGTGGGTGCTCACCTCCTACGCGAGCGGCATCCGCGCCTGGGACACCAGCACCAGCCCCGAGAAGCCGGGGGACGCGGGGATGCTGGACATCCGGACAACCGGCTGCACCTCTTCGAACGCCTGGCCCGAGACTCCCTTCTGCACGGAGCTCAAGCACTACTTCTGGGACATCGACGCCCCCGCGGGGAACGACGAGATCGTCGCCATGATCGGTATCAAGCCCGTCGGGCTCAGCATCCTCAATACGAAGAACAAGAACAGCATGAAGGTCCAGTACCAGGACATCGGCAAGGGGAGCACCCCGGCCGGGAGCCAGGTCTATGCGGCCACGCTCGGCGGCCGCAGTTATGCGTTCGGCGTCTTCAACCAGGGTCAGAGCGGAATCTTCCTGTACGACATGAAGGCGGCGGACGACAACAATTCCAAGTGCAAGGAGAATACGGACACGGAAGCCGGCAGGTGCCCGGGGGTGTTCAAGGGGCGGATCGGCAACGGGACGCCGGCGATCTACATCGACGGCGTCGGCACGGCCTCGGGGAAGCACTACATCGTCGCCAGCTCGCAGTCCTTCTCCGTGGCCGAGAAGGGGATCGAGATCTGGAACGTCACGAATCCGCTCGCTCCCGCCAACGTCCACAGCTCCGGCTCCGGCGGCCGCTTCCTCACCAACCAGTTCACGGGCGGCGTGGCCATGTGGGAGCAGGGGGGCCAGCAGTACCTTGCCACGCACGTGGATGGCGGCGCCCAGATCTTCGACGTCACGAGCTGCCTTGCCAACGGCTGCAGCTCCCTGGGCAATCCGATCTGGAGCGGGAGCTGGACCACCTATGGCCGGGCTCCGCAGGGAGCCGACCGGCTCTACGTGACCTTCAGCCGCTCCGGCTCCAAGCCGATGCTGTACTTCGGGTCCAACGACCAATGCAACGGCGGCAGGCAGCGCGAGTTCCTCTTCGACGCCTCCAACGCGAGCAGCCCCGTGGAGATCACGCCGGACGGCATCATGGACATCGCCGGGAAGACGATCGACTACTGGGGCTGGTACTACGCGGGCAACAACCCGGCCACGGGCTTCAGCCGCGTGATGCCGATGGTCGCCAAGTTCAGCGGCAACGTGCTCTACCGGGCCGCCCAGACGGTCTTCGACACGCACGTCTGGACGAACGCGGCTCCCACGCCCCCGAACGCCAACTTCAGCTGGTTGCCCACGACGGTCTATGCCAATCAGCCGGTCATCTTCACCGACACCTCGACGGGCACCGTGACCTCCCGTCTGTGGACCTTCCCGACCGGCACCACCGTCCTGCCGGGCAACACGGCGAGCCCGGTGACCGTCACCTTCGATTCCGAGGGGACGAAGCCGGTCTCGCTGAGGGCCGAGAACGCCGCCGGCCCCGACACCGAGACGCGCAACGTGGAAGTGCTCGACCCGAAGCCGAAGTTCGGGAGCATCGGCCGCACTCCGCAGGACCCGCAGACTTGCCAGAAGGTGACCTTCACTCCGACGGTCACTGGCTTCCCGGCTCCGGGCGTCACTTGGGTCGTCAAGGACGGGAATGGCAACAAGGTGTATCCGCTGGTGGGGGAGTTGCCCCCGTTCGAGCTGCCGGGGAACTCCCTCCTCGCCGGTGCCTACACGGCGGTCTTCACGGCCACCAACACCGCCGGCTCGGTGACGGCCGACCCGCACGCCTTCAACATCGCCAATCCCCCGGCCCTGAGCGTCTCCACCCCTGTCTGCACCAACTGCACGAGCGGTTCTCCGGAGTTCGGCACCGTCAACCTCAGCGCTACGGCGACCGGGGCCACCGGCTATTCCTGGGACTTCGGTGACGGCTCCGGCTTCCGTACCGACGCTCAGTACAACACCGCCACGCCGGCCTTCAGCTACGGCTCGGTCGGCCAGAAGGCGATCCGCGTCAAGGTCCTCGGCTGCGCCGGCGAGCAGATCAGCCAGACCCTGACGGTCGAGATCAAGAACGTGAACCCGCTCAAGATCAACAAGTTCGAGGCGATCTGCGCGTTCGCGCCGTGCGGGTTCGACACCAACACTCAGATCAACTTCGAGGTCAACGTCTCCGGAGACCCGACCGGTTACGAGTTCGACTGGGACGGCAATGGCAGCTTCGAGGACACGACCTCCAGGCCCGACGCCCAGGGTCTCGTCAAGCATTCCTACAGCACGGCGAAGACCTACAAGCCGGTGATGAAGATCGTCCGGGGCGCCGAGTCGCTGACGAGCCCGGAGCACTTCCCGATCGTCGTGAGCAACGGCGGCGGTGGCGGCGGTGGCGGCAACGACAATCCGAGCATCTCGATCAGCGGGCCCACGACCGGCCAGCCGAACGCCGCTCTGACGTTCACGGCCTCGGCCAGCAACTGCACGCCGGCGGCGACCTGGAACTGGAACGGGGCCGGCGGCACGGTCACCGGCACCGGCAACTCGGTGACGATCCTCTGGGCGAGCACGGGGGCGAAGCAGATCTCCGTCACCAACTCCGGCTGCTCGGGAGCCTCCGACTCGCACACGGTCGCCATCAACGAGCCGGGCGGTGGCGGGGGTGGCGGCGGTGGCGGCCTGACCGCCAACTTCAGCTGGACGCCGGCGGCCCCCAACGCGGGCCAGGTGGTCACCTTCGACGCGGGTACGTCCACGGGTTCTCCGACCGTCTATACGTGGGACTTCGGCGGCGCCCTCAAGAGCGGCAAGACCGTCACGCACACGTTCGCGGCGTCCGGGGCCTTCACGGTCAAGCTCGAGATCGCCAAGTCGGGCGACTGCGCCTTCGGCCTCTGCACCGCCAGCACGAGCAAGCAGGTGACGGTGGGTGGCGGTGCGCCGCCGCTCATCGCAAGCTTCAACACTAGCGCCACCTGCGTGGCCGAATTCGGCCCCGCCATCTGCACGGTCGAGGCCGGTCAGGCGGTGACGTTCACGAGCACGAGCACGGGCGACCCGACGAGCTGGGCGTGGGCCTTCGGCGACGGAGGGACGGCGAACACCGCGGCTGCGAGCCATACGTTCCAGCAGAGCGGCAGCTTCACCGTGACGCTGACGGTCGGCAAGGGCGCCAATACCTCCGCGATCTCCAGGACCTTCGTCGTCACCCCCGGCAGCGGGGAACCGCCGCTCGGCGCCAGCTTCCAGACCAGCGCCGCTTGCACCGGCAACACCTGCACGGCCCAGGCCGGTCAGGCTGTGACGTTCACGAGCACGAGCACGGGCAGCCCGGCGAGCCAGTCGTGGAGCTTCGGCGACGGCGGCAACGGCAACGGCGCTTCGGTCACGCACACCTTCCAGGCAGCAGGCACCTTCACCGTCACGCTGACCATCGGCAAGGGCGCCAACAACGCGTCCACGTCCAAGACGTTCAACGTCTCCCCCGCGCCCGTCGTGCAGCCCGAGGCCAGCACGATCGTCCTGCCCTGGGTCGCCCAGAGCCGCGGCGTGCTGCAGCAGACGAGCAACCTGTACATCCACAACCCGGGCACGACGGCCATGGAGGTCGTGCTCGAGTTCCGCCGGCAGGGCACCCCCGAGGCGAACCCGCCGCGGGCCGCCCTGACGATTCAGCCCGGCGCGACCCAGTACGTGGTCGACGTGCTGAAGGGGCTGTTCAAGGTGGAGAACACCGTCGGCTTCGTGACCATCACGAAGACCAAGGGCGACCGCAACCCGGTGATGACCTCCTTCAACAATGTCGCCGGCAAGAAGGGCTCGCAGTACGGCCAGACGATTCCGGGCGTGGCGCTGAGCCGCGAGGGCACCGCCGCGGCCACCACGGGCAGCCGCGTGCAGTACCTGGTTGGCCTGAACGACAACAGCGACCGGCAGGCGTACTTCGGGATCACCAACCCGAACGCCGAGCCGGCGGTCTACCGCCTGAAGTTCGTCGACAGCCTGGGCCGTCCGATCGGCAATCCGAGCGGCGACCTCACGCTGCCCAGCTTCGGCGCGCGGCAGTACCAGCTCTCCGAGATCCGGTCGCAGTTCGGCATCACGACCGAGGACGACTACCGGGTCGAGGTGGAGACGGTCAGCGGCAAGCAGCTCTATCCCTACGGCACCAACGTGCAGACCGTCTCCAAGGATCCTTCCTACCAGGGGGCCGGTCAGAGCAAGGACAAGCTCTACCTGCTCGGAGCGATGCGCACGAAGGGTCTGAACAAGAGCGAGTGGCAGAGCGACATCGTGCTGTCCAACACCGGCACCGAGGTGGCGCTCGCGGACGTGAGCTTCCTCAACGCGGGTCCGAGCAGCCAGCCCACGGCTCCCCTGAAGATCACTCTGCAGGCGGGCCAGACCGATCGTCTGGAGAACGTCGGCAAGAGCTGGAACGTCAAGGATTCGGTGGGTCTGCTCACGATCGAGAGCGATGCGCCGGGCGGCCTGTTCCCGGTCGTGCAGGGTGAGAGCTACCTGAGCACGCAGGGGAAGCCCGGAGCGCGCTATGGCCTGGCCATGGCGGCTTTCACCGACGAGGATGCCGCCGGACCGGGCCATGCCCACTACCTGGTCGGTCTGCGGCACGACGCCAACAACCGCAGCACCCTCTGGGTGTACAACAACAGCAACGAGGCGGCCAACTACGACCTGATCTACCGCGGTCTGGACGGCAAGGTGCTCGGCCGGATCGACAACGTGGTGGTGGGAGCGGGCAAGCTGCGGCAGTTCAACCCCTCGCAGCACCCCCTGAAGGCCATCGGCAAGAAGGGCGGCGGGGTAGCGGGCGGCTTCACCATCGAGGTCGTGGTCAAGAGCGGCAAGGTGCTCGCCGCGGCCCAGGTGGTGAACAACAAGACGAACGACCCGGCGTACGTCCAGGGTCAGGCTCAGTAACGGGTTCTGAATCCGAGACGTCCGCTCCTCGAAAGGCCGCCGACGATGCTGTCGGCGGCCCTTTCTTTTGGGCTGCTGCTCCTGGGCGCCGCTCCGCCGGACGAGGGCAAGTGGCGCGCCCTCCCGTACCTCCAAGGCTACCGACCGGCGGAGGACCTCCCTCTGGTCGTGGAGCACGACGCGGCGGCGGTCTCGCCGGGTCTCAACCTCTATCTCTCGGGCCATGCCGCGGAGGCGGTGCTGCTGGACCGCGGGGGGCGGACCCTCCATCGCTGGCGGTATCCGTTGCGCCGGCTCTGGCCGGAGCTTGCCTCCGATCCCGGCATCGCGAAGCTGGAGTACTGGCGGCGGGCCTGGCTGTTCCCGAACGGCGACCTCCTGGCCATCTACGAGGGGCTGGGGATCGTGAAGCTGGATGCGCGCTCGAACGTGCTCTGGTCGCGCCGCGGCGGCTTCCATCACGACCTGCAGGTGCTGGCGGACGGCCGGATCTGGGTCCTGGACCGGGAGCGCAGAGCGGGGATGCTGGAGGACTTCGTGACGGTGCTCGATCCCCGGGGCCGGGTGGTCCGCAGGATCTCGCTGCTCCGGGCGTTCGAGCGCTCCCGCTTCGCTCCGCTGCTCGGCCGGATGGAGGCAGCCGGGGATGTCTTCCACACCAATACGCTCGAGGTTCTCGACGATCCGGTCCGGAAGGGCAACGTGCTGCTGTCGGTGCTCAAGCTCGACGCCCTGGCGATCCTCGATCCCGGCCGCGAGGAGATCGTCTGGGCCGCGACCGGGAGCTGGCGGCGCCAGCACCAGCCGACGCTGCTCGACGACGGCGGCATCCTCCTCTTCGACAACCTCGGGCTGGGGAACGGGCGCTCGCGCGTGATCGAGATCGATCCGCGCACCCTCCGGGTGAAGTGGCAGCACGGCGGCTTCTTCTCGAAGACGCTCGGCTCCTGCCAGCGGCTGCCGAACGGGAACACCCTGATCACCGAGTCCGAGAACGGCCGCGCCCTGGAGGTGACCCGGGACGGCCGGATCGTCTGGGAATTCCACAACCCGCACCGGGCGGGCGAGCGCAAGGAGCTGGTCGCGGTGCTCTTTGAGATGATCCGTCTGCCGGAAGACTTTCCCTTCAGGGGGCTCGGGTAGAATCGTGCCGGAAATGTGGAACGCCGTCGAAGCCGAGGGGCTGAGCAAGGTCTACCGGGTGTATGCCTCGCCGTGGGACCGTCTGCGCGAGCTCGTCGTCCGGCGCCCCCGCCACCGGGAGTTCCGCGCCCTGGAGGGGGTGAGCTTTTCGATTCCGCGGGGCGAGGGTCTCGCGATCGTCGGCGAGAACGGCGCGGGCAAGAGCACGCTCCTCAAAATCCTCGCGGGGATCACGATGCCCACGGCGGGATCGTTCCAGGTGCGGGGCAAGATCGCTTCGATCCTGGAGCTCGGTTCCGGGTTCCATCCGGAGCTCACCGGCCGCCAGAACATCGTCCTCAACGCCGCCATGCTCGGCCTGAGCGAGGAGGAGCTGAAGCAGAAGATGCCGGACATCGTCGGCTTCAGCGAGCTCGGCGATTTCATCGACCAGCCGGTGAAGACGTACTCGACCGGCATGGCCATGCGCCTCGGCTTCTCGATCGCCACGCAGGTGGAGCCGGACGTGCTCATCATCGACGAGGCGCTGTCGGTGGGGGACGGCTACTTCCAGAAGAAGTGCATGGACCGCCTGCTCCTGTTCGTCGACGGGGGCGGCACGCTCCTCTTCTGCTCCCATGCCATGTACTACGTGTCCAACTTCTGCCAGCGGGCGCTCTGGCTGAAGGGCGGGAGGGCAGCCGCGCTCGGTCCGGTCTCCGAGGTGATCCGGGAGTACGAGAACTTCCTGGTGGCGAAGAGCGCCGCCGCGCAGGAAGCGGAGCCCGAGCGCACAGCCGAGTCCGCTTTCCGCCCCGCCCACATCGTCTCCTTCGGGTTGAACGCCCCCGAGCCGCTGTACACCTCCGGCCAGCTCTGGGAGCTGGAGATCGAGTGGGAGACGGAGGACCCCGGCCTCGCCTTCCATCTAGGGGTGGGGATCAACCGCTCGGACGAGGTGGAGGTCTGTTCCTTCGCCACCCACGTGGACGGCCTGCCGGCCCGGACGGGGCAGCGGCGCTACACCGCCCGGCTGCGGATTCCCGATCTGCCTTTGGTCAAGGGGGAGTTCACGGTATATATTTTCCTGCTGGACGGCGAGGGGCTCCACATCTACGACCAGCGCCGGATTCCGCGCGCGTTCACGGTACACAGCCCCACGTACGCCTTCGGCCTGATCCGGGCCGACCACGCCTGGGATCTCGACGCCCGGAGCGGCTCGTCCGTACACAGGGTAGTTGCGAGCTCCCGATGAAGACTGAAAGCCTGACAGTTCTCAACTCTGCCCCCCATACCTGGAGCGCCACGGAGCTCCAGGTGAACCCGTTCCTCCACGTGGGTCCGGACCGGATCTACAACCCCCTGACCGACCGCACGATTGCGGAGGGCGAGCCCGGCTATGCCGAGCTGCGCAGCCTCCTGGCTGGTATCGGCAGCCTCTCCGAGCGAGCACGCCTGGCTGACGCCGGGTGGCTCGTGCCTGCCGATTCGGAGCCCGAGCGCCAGTTCCTTCTCAAGTATGTCTCGCTCGAAGCGCACACGGTCTGCAACCAGGCCTGCTACTTCTGCCCGGTCTCGGTCGCTCCGCGCGAGGACCACTTCATGCCCATGGACCTCTACGAGCGCATCCTGGGCGAGCTGTCGGTCTGGCGGGACACGATCGAAGCCGTGTTCATGATCAATTACAACGAGCCTACCGCCGACAAGCGGTTCGTGGAGCAGGTGCGGGCGATCAAGGCCGCCGGCCTCCGTCCCGCGGTGCTCACGAACGGCACCGGCCTGACCCCCTCCCGGGTCGATCAGCTCGTGGAGATGGGCGGGCTGCGCTTCCTCTCGATCAACATTTCCACTCTGGACCGCGACCGCTACACGAAGGAGCGCGGCGGCGATCATCTCGGCCTCGTCCTGAAAAACCTCGACTACGCCAAGGACCTGCCGGTCGGGGAGACGATGGACATGGTCGTCCTGGGCACCGGCGACGAGAACCACCTGAAGGATTTCGACGAGATCTCCCGGCGCTTCGCGGGCAGCCGCTTCGAGGTGAAGTACTTCGAGGTCATGGACCGCACGGGCCACGTGCAGATCGGCCACCGCCCGGCGGTCCCCAACCAGCACCTGTGCGGCTGCGACAACGTCGGCTCGCGTCCGCTCCAGCACATCCACATCACTCCCCGCGGGCAGTGTGTCCTCTGCTGCGAGGACTACGACGAGAAGTACGTCGTGGGGGATCTGAACCGCGAGAGCGTCCACGATGTGCTGACCGGCCCCAAGCTGGCCCTCATGCGGCGCTGGATCTACGGCCTCGAGGAGGCGCCCAAAGACTTCATCTGCCGCGGCTGCACGTTCGCTCTCAACCGACCATCCTGATGCGCCTGGCGCTGATCCTGGTCCACTACCACACGCCTGAGCTGGCGGCGGAGGCGGTGGAGGCCCTGCGTATCGATCTCGCCGGGATCGAAACCGAGTGGCTGCTGGTGGACAACGGCAGCGACGCCCAAGGCCGCGCCCTCCTCGAAAGCCTCCCCGTTCAGCGGATCGATCCCGGGACGAACCTCGGCTATGCCGGCGGCGTGAACCTGGGAGCTTCGCGGTCCACGGCCGACGCGGTCGTCCTGATGAACCCGGACGTGATGGTCCTCCCCGGCTGCATCCCGGCTCTCCTGGACCGATTGAGCGGCGCAGCCGTGGCGGGGCCGGCTTTTTATTGGGACCGCGGACGGAGGATGCTCCTCCCTCCCGCAGAGGCGCGGGGCCGGTGGGAGGAGCTGGTCCGGTCCCGGCCCCGATGGCGGGTCCACGCGCGGCGGCACTGGGAGGCGAGCGCGCCGATCGCGAGCTGGTCGCTCTCCGGCAGCCTGCTCGCGATCCGGCGCGATGCCTGGGAGCGGGTCGGGCCGTTCGACGAAGGCTTCCGGCTGTTCTTCGAGGAGACCGACTGGCTGCTCCGGGCGAAGCGCCTCGGGCTGCGCTCGGAGTACGTGCCCGGCGCCGAGGCGGTACACCTCTACAACCGGAGCGCGGCCAGGGAGCCCCGGTCGCACCAGTGGTTCGAGGAGTCGGCCCGCCGCTTCCGGCGTCTCCACTACGGCTCCGGGTTCACCTGGCTCCTGGAAAGAAGGAAGGAGCGTCCGGCTCCGGAGCTTCCGGTCCTGAAGGAGATACCCGTCGAGGCCGGCTCC
>DASUNJ010000773.1:0-6012 GCA_036277235.1 Thermoanaerobaculia bacterium
CCGTCGTGGCCGGCCTGCCGCTCCAGGCGGCGTTCGGGTTCGAGGTCAACGGCCTGACGGTCCTGTTCTCGGACATTTCCACGGGCGAGCCGGTGAGCTGGATCTGGGACTTCGGCGACGGCGGTGCCAGCACCGAGCGCAACCCCAGCCACACCTACGCCAGGCCGGGCAACTTCACGGTCAAGCTGACCATCCTCAACGAGTTCGGCATCTCGGCCACGGCGAGCAAGTTCGTGAGCCCCACTCTCGGCGAGGCACCGAAGGCCGAATTCGACTTCCAGGCCGACGGCCTGCGCGTCCTCTTCACCGACAGGTCGGAAGGCAATTCGGACTCGTGGACCTGGGACTTCGGCGATGGCACCTCCAGCACCGCGCAGAGCCCGGAGCACACGTACGGCCAGCCCGGCACCTTCAACGTGACGCTCACCGCGAGGAACAAGGCGGGCTCGACCTCGAAGAGCAAGTTCGTCGCGGTCTCGCGCGGCGAGCCGCCCAAGGCCGCCTTCGAGTTCCAGGCCAACGGCTTGAACGTGGTGTTCATCGACACCTCCGAGGGCAAGCCCACGAGTTGGACCTGGGAGTTCGGGGATTGCTCGGGTCCGCTCTGCGAGAGCACGCAGCAGAACCCCACGCACACGTATGCGACCCCGGGGAGCTACACGGTCATCCTGACCGCGGCCAACGCCGCGGGCACCAGCCGCGCGACCAAGCTGGTCACCGTCACCACCGCGGCTCCGCCCGTGGCCAGCTTCTGCTACCAGCGCAACGGTCTGACGGTGATCTTCACGGATACGTCGACCTCGAACCCGGCGTCCTGGCAGTGGGACTTCGGCGATTGCGCGGAGCAGGGCTCGACCTGCAAGAGCACGTCGCAGAACCCCGGCCATGCCTATCTCACGGCAAAGACGTACGCCGTCACGCTCACGGTTGTCAACGCAGCGGGGCAGAGCAGCGAGAGCAAGTTCGTCATCGTCCATGAGGACACGTCGGACGGCGGCCCGATCTGCCCATAGCGCAAACTTTTCAGGAGTCGAACATGACCAGCAAGCGAACCCTTGTCGTCCTCCTCAGCGTCCTTGGCCTGCTCGGCGCCTCCGCGCTCCCTCTCCACGCCTCCGGATTCGCCTTCACCGACCAGGGTGCGAAGGCGGCCGGGATGGCCGGCGCCTTCGTCGCCCAGGCGAGCGATCCGTCGGCCATCGTCTACAACCCCGGCGGCTTGGCGCTCCTGGAGAAGAAGAAGTCCATCTCGGCCGGGATGGCCGTGGCGGCCTTCAACGAGTCGCTCTACCAGGGCCTGCCGCCGGGGATCGGCGTCGGCGCGACCGGCGAGCAGGAGACGGCGCCCGCGATCCCGCCGCACGCCTACGTGACCCTCCCCGTGGGCAAGCGGATGGTGGCCGGCGTGGGGCTCTACTCCCCGTTCCGGATGAACACCGAGTGGGCCGACCCCGGTGCCTTCGTCGCGCGCCACCTGGCCACGAAGTCCAGCATCGAGGCCTGGGACCTCGCTCCCACGCTGGGCATTCAGCTCAGCCCGTCTTTGGGAATCGGCCTCGGCGCGGTCTACCGCTCCTCCGAAGTCGCCGTTTCGCGGCGCATTCCGGGCGAGGCGGTCGATGCCAGCATCGTCGATATCGCCAGCCTCGACATGAAGACCGACATGGAGCCCGGCTACGGCTGGACCGCCGGCCTCCTCTTCAAGCGCAAGCGCTTCTCGGTCGGGTTCTCCTACCGCAGCGCCATCGCGACCGACTACCTGGGCGTGGGGCGGCTCACCCAGGTCGAAACGGGCGACGCCCAGTACGACGAGCTCGTGCGGGCCACGATGCCGTTCGGGCAGGACCTGCCGCTGTCGTCGTCCCTGGAATACCCTGACCAGGCGACCTTCGGGGTGGCCTGGAACCTGAGCAAGGCCCTGCTGGTGGAGATGGACGTGAACCGCACGGGATGGGGCAACGTGCAGGATCTGTCGCTACGCTTCCCCACCTCCTCCGTGCTGAACACGGCCTATCAGCTCGACTTCCAGGACGCCACGAGCTACCGGTTGGGAGCGAGCTGGCGCCTGCCCACGGGTCCGAAGCTCCGGTTCGGCTATGCCTTGGACAAGACGCCGCAGCCCGCCGCCGCGGTCGGCGCCTTCCTGGCGGACTCGGACCGCAACATCATGTCCGTGGGTGCCGGCCTGGACTGGCTCGACGTGGCCTTCTCCTGGATCACCTACGACCAGAGGATCGTCTCGACCAGCACCCAGGAGCTGAACGGGAACTACCGCGCCAACGGCTGGACGCTCACGATCTCGGCGACGAAGTAGGGGCCTTTACTTCAGCGGCTCGCCGAGCTCGGGCGGAAGTGGATGGGTGCCGCAGCGAAAGGTGGTGCCGCGCAGGATGCGCGGTTCGTACAGAGAAGAAGAGTGCGGCTCGAAGGACACCAGAAGGGTGTCGGCCGACTTGCGGGCGGCGCGGGCCCTGAGGGCCGGCAAGAGCTGTTCGGGGTCGAAGGGACCAGGATTCTGATTTGCGTATTCAGGAGGGGTTGCGACAACCGGCCCTAGCGGCTCGCAACCCTCCAGGGTGCGGGGCAGCGGCGTTATGACTCCCCTCCTGTAGAGGTTGAAGATCCGAACCTGCGCCTGTTTCTCCGCGAGATCCGCGGTGGCGCAGGAAGAGACCACGACCGCCGCTGCCAACAAGGCCGCCGATGGTGATGCAAGCAGACTCATGCTCGAGCGTCTCCGAATATAAACGGACGGTGAAGCCGGCTTGTATCTATTCTACAACGCCATCGAAATCTCTCAACGTAATCCGGTTTCCATACTGCTGGTGAGCTCGCGGTCCTGGTCGTAGATGTCCTGGCCGAACCAGAGGGTGCCGTGGTCGTCGACCCAGGCGGTCCAGTAGGCGATGTGGACGGGGATGGGCTCGGAAAGTGCGACCGCCCTCTCGCGGCCCGAGTCGAGCGCGTCCTGGATCGCCTCCGGGGACCACTGCGGGTCATCGCGCAGAACCCAGGCGGCCAGGTCGGCGGGCCTCTCTAGCCGGACGCAGCCGTGGCTGAGGGCGCGGACCGTGCGGTCGAACAGCGACCGGGACGGCGTGTCGTGGAGATAGACACCGAAGGGGTTGGGGAACCGGAACTTGACCCGGCCGAGGGAGTTGTTTTCCCCTGGCCTCTGACGGAGCTTTCCATCCGGCAGGACTTCAAAGCCGTTACGCTGGAGATAGGACCGGCCTTTCGGCCAGATCTCTTTCGAAGCGATGCTCCTGGGCACGTACCAGGACGGGTTGAGGACCACGTGTTCGATGGCGCTGCTGACGATCGGAGTCCGGGTGTCAGTCCGGCCGACGATGACCCGCATGTCCAGGACCGAACGCCCGTCCTCGATGGCGTCGAGGCGGAAGGCCGCGATGTTGACGAGGATGTGACGCTCTCCCAGGTCGGCCGGCATCCGGCCCCAGCGCTCCAGGTTCACCTCGATTTTCCGGATCTGGTCCTCCGCCGTCCGGTTCAGCTCAGTCAGGGTGGCCGCGCCGGCGATCCCGTCCGCCAGGAGCCCATGGCGCTCCTGGAAGGCGCGGACGGCCTCCTCCAGGGTGGCATCGAACACTTCAGGGAACTCCGTTTCAGGGAGGGGCTCGGCGGCCTCGGCCTCGGCTGCCGCCGCAAGGCGCGCCCGCAGGGCCGCGACCCGTTCCCCCTCGGCGCCAAGCTCAAGGGAGGGGCCCGGAGGCACCGGCTCGGGCTCACCGCGGCCGGCGATCCCGCGATAGCGCTCGAGGGCCTGCTCCAGCCGCTCATACCCTTCATGGGCGGGAGAGGGCTCGGCGAGGGGTGTCGAAGCCACATCCTGTGCACCCAGAAGGGTGAAGCCAAGGACAACCAGGATCGAGCGAAGGGAGCCCGCACCATGGTGTCCGACCGGGGAGTCGGGGCGTCCCGTACGACATCTCACACCCGAGGCCTATGCGAGATCTGGTCCAGGGCCCCTGATCTCAACTTCACCGGGCGCGCTATGCTGCTCGCCGAAGCTCCGCCAGGATGCGCCTGAGGCGACCGTTGCTGCCCGAGGCGTACAATACGGTTATGCGAAGGAGCGGGGAGAGGTCATGAGGGCCGGAATCAGCGCTGCGGACCGGAAGATTGCCAGGACGCTGCGGCAGCGCCTCGCGCAGGATGTGAAGATCGAGGACTTCAGAGTGTACGGCTCGCGGGTCCGAGGCGAGGCTACGCCCGACTCGGACCTCGACGTCTACCTCGTCGTCACCGAGCTGAATCCTGCCCTCCGCCGCTGGATCGATGAAATCGCCTGGGAAGTCGGATTCGACAACGATCGGGTAATTTCGACTCTCGTGACCACTCGCCGGGGGCTGGAGCAGGGCCCGTTCGGTGCGCAGCCTGTCGTCCAGACCATCGAGCGAGAAGGCATCCGCATTTGAATCGGAGCCCCGAGCAACTGCGTGCCCTGGTGCGCCTCCGGATGGAGCAAGCGGTCGAGACACTCCGTGAAGCCAGCCTGCTTCTCGACCAGAGCGCTTGGCGAGGGGCGCAGAATCGGGCCTATTACGCGATGTTCTACGCGGTCCTCGCCCTCCTGGCGACCCGGCAGCTGGGCTCCTCCAAGCACAGCGGGGTTTTGGGACTCTTTGATCGTGAATTCGTGAAGCCCGGCCTACTCCCCACAGCGCTCTCCCGCTCCTTGCGGCTGGCATTCAATCGGCGTCAGAGCTGGGACTACGGCGAGGTTGGGGAGCTCGATCCTGATGAAATCACCGAGATGGTCGCGGCGGCGAAGCACTTCGTGCAAGCCATCGAAGAGTTTCTCCGAGCCAGCGAGCACGGGTAAATGACCACAGCGCCCCGCCCGGCGAGGGTGGTGCGGGCCGGACGGCCCGCGATACGATGAGGGCGCCATGGGGAGGGGGACTCTGCTGCTGGCGGTCGCGGGCGTCCTGATCGGCGTCGCGGCCGGCATTGGAAGCTTCACGTTTGTCTATGCCAAGGGGTCGTCCTATCTGACCGACGACCCCGCCGCCTGCGCCAACTGCCACATCATGCAGCCGCAGTACGACGGCTGGCGGGTCTCTGCGCACCGGTCGGTGGCGGTCTGCAACGATTGCCACACGCCGCCGGGGCTCATCCCCAAGTACGCCACCAAGGCGCTGAACGGCTACCACCACTCCTATGCGTTCACGACCGGCAGGTTCCACGAGCCGATCCTGATCACCGAGCGCAACCGCAAGATCACGGAGCAGGCCTGCCGCAAGTGCCACGCGGCGATCACGGCGGCCATCGAGGGTCCGCACCGGCCCGGGCAGGAGATGTCCTGCCTGCGCTGCCACTCCGACGTGGGTCATCCCTGATTGTTTTGGCCCAGAGCCTGGAGGAAGAGATGGAAAGCAACGGAAAGCCTCGACGCGGACTGGGAGTCATCCTTCTGGTCGCCGCCGTGGCCGCTGCCGCCGCGGCCGGCCTGACCGCCCTGCTGGTCAACATCTTCGAGCACAAGCAGGAGGCCCGGAACCCGTTCTACCGCGTAGTCGAGATCGACGACGAGACGACCGATCCGGCCATCTGGGGCAAGAACTTCCCCCTCCAGTACGACGGCTACCGCAAGACGGTCGACCAGGTGCGCACCCGCTACGGCGGCAGCGAGGCCGTGCCGAGGACTCCGACCGACGCCGATCCGCGCTCGGTGGTCTCGCAATCCCGCCTGGAGGAGGACCCCCGCCTCAAGACCATGTGGGCCGGCTACGCCTTCGCCGTCGACTTCCGCGAGGAGCGCGGCCACGCCTACATGCTGGAGGATCAGACGTTCACCCAGCGCCAGGTGGTCAAGCAGCAGCCGGGCACCTGCATGCACTGCCACGCCTCGGTCTACGTGCCCTACAAGAAGGCGGGCAACGGCGACATCATCAGGGGCTTCGAGAAGATGAACCCGATGCCCTACTCCGAGGCGTGCAAGCTGGTCGAGCACCCGGTCGCCTGCATCGACTGCCACGATCCGGGCAC
>DASUNJ010000774.1:0-4969 GCA_036277235.1 Thermoanaerobaculia bacterium
CCCCTGCTCGAGCCCACGTACTCGGTCTCCCAGCTCTGCGGAGAGGTCCGCGACTTCCTCGGCGAGGCGTTCTCCGCGGTCTGGGTCGTGGGGGAGGCGCAGCGCGTCCGCCCCAGCCAGCGCGGCCATCTCTACTTCGAGCTGGTGGAAAAGGGGGAGCGCGACGAGATCGTCGGCAAGCTGGAGGGGGTGATCTGGAAGGGCGACCTCCTGCGTGTCCGCCGCGTCCTCGGCGCCTCCGGACAGCAGCTCGCGGACGGCATGCAGGTGCGCGTCCGCGGGAGCCTCGACTTCTACGCTCCGGCCGGCCGCATCCAGATCTGCGTCAGGGACGTGGACCCGGCTTTCACCCTCGGGCTGCTCGAGCAGCGCCGGCGCGAGACGCTGGCTGCTCTGGCCGCGGCCGGCCTCCTGGAGCGCAACCGCGGCCTGTCGATGCCCGACCTGCCCCTGGACATCGCGCTGATCACCTCGCACGGGAGCGCCGCCTACCATGACTTCCTCTCCGGCCTGCAGGAGAGCGGCTACGGCTTCCGGGTCCTCTTCGTCCATGCCTCGGTACAGGGGAAGGAAGCCGAGCGCGAGGTGGTCTCGGCCCTGTCGTCTCTCCGCGGATTGCCGATCGACCTGGCGGTCCTGATCCGCGGCGGCGGTTCGAGGAGCGACCTCGCGGTGTTCGACAGCCGGGCCATCGCCGAGGCGATCGCCATGGCGCCGTTCCCGGTGCTGACAGGGCTGGGGCACGAGATCGACCGATCCATCGCGGACATGGTCGCCCACTCCTCCTACAAGACCCCGACCAAGGTGGCCGAGCTCCTGGTGGAGCAGGTGGCCCGCCGCGAGCTGGCCGTCGACGAGCTGCGGCGGCGTCTCGTGCGCGAGGCCCTGGAGCCGTTGCGCGCCGGCCGCGAAGCCCTGGGCCGCGCCGAGCGGGGCGTGAGCCTGGCCCGGATGCGCCTGGCCGCGGCCGGGGCCCGGATCGAGGAGCACGCCCGCGCCCTGGCCCGGCTGGGCCGCAGCGGCCTGCGCCAGGCGGAGAGGCGGCAGCGCGAACTGCGCGTCCGGCTCGCCGAGCTCGCTCCGCGGCTCGTGGAGGGCGGAGAGAGGGAGCGCGTCCGGGTGGGAGAGCGCATCGCGGGCAGCGCCCGAGGCCGGCTTCGCGAAACGCGGGCCACGATCCAGGGGATGGACCGGTTGTGTGCCCAGCTTTCCCCCGAGCGTACGCTGGAGCGCGGCTTCAGCCTTACCCGCAGTTCCGGGGGTATTCTGCTCCGGGACCCGTCCCAGGTCGCCATCGGCGATCTCGTCACCACCCGACTGGCCGGAGGGAACCTCACGAGCCGAGTGGAGGAGCCATGAACGACCTGTTTTCCGAGAATCCTCCTGTAAATGCGCCCGCAAATGCAGACACCGGGGACCAGCCGGCCCTGAGCTTCCGCGAGGCCATGGAGGAGCTGGAAGGAATCCTGGAGCGCATCGAGGGCGAGGAGATCGACATCGACCGTCTCGCGGAAGAGCTCCGGCGCGCCGCCCAGCTCCTCGACCTCTGCCGCGGCAAGATCCGCAAGGCCGAGGTCGAGGTCACCCAGATCGTCCAGAGCCTGGAGCAGGAGGAAGAGTAAAATCAGGGCATGAAAGCCCTGGCCCTCGCCCTGCTGTTCCTCCAAGCCTCTCCTTCCGCGGACCCCGCCGCCGAGCTTGCGCCGGGGGTGGAGCTGCTCAACACCCGGCGCATGGGCGAGGGCCGGCTGGAGAAGGCCAAGGCGTTCTTCGAGTCCTATCTCGCCAGCCATCCGGGGTCCGCTCCGGCCACGTTCTACCTGGGGCGCGTCTATCTCGAGATGGGCCAGGGCGAGAAGGCCGCGGATTGGCTGGAAAAAGCGATCGGTCTCGACCGCGACAACTCCGAGCTGCACGTCTGGCTCGCCCGCGCCTATGGAGTGGCCGCGAGCAAGGCCAATCCCGTGGCGCGGAACACCTACGCCCGCGAAGCCAAGGTAGCGCTCGAGAAGGCGGTCCGGCTCGATCCGAAGAACGTGCGTGCCCGCGAGGATCTGATCAAGTTCTACCTGAGCGCGCCCGAGTTCCTGGGCGGCAGCGTGGCGAGCGCCCGCCGGGAGGCGGAGGCTACGCGCAAGATCGATCCCGTCTCCGGCCGCATGCTGCTCGCCACCATCCACCTGCACGAGAAGCTCCCCGACGCGGCGGAGCTCGAATACCAGGCCGCGATCCGGGAAGCGCCGACGGACCTCCGGCCGCGCATGGCGCTCGGCTACCTTCATCAATCCCTCTCCCGCTGGACGGAGGCGTTCGACGCCTTCGAGGGGATCCTGAGCATCAATCCCGAGGTGTGGGATGCGATGTATCAGCTCGGCCGCACCGGCGCCTTCTCGGGACAGCGTCTCGACCGGTCGGAAGAGGTGCTGAAGAAGTACATCGGCCACACGCACGAAGGCGACGGCCCGCCGATCTCCGGCGCCCACTTCCGTCTGGGGATGATCTACGAGAAGAAGGGAGACCCCGCCCGGGCCCGCGAGCACTACCGCAAGTCGCTGGAGCTCGACCCGGCGAACGAGGATGTCCGGAAGGCGCTGGAGCGGCTGCCCGGGAGCTAGCCCTCTCTCGGGGAGGGGGACGAGACATCCGCACCGCGTCCGCAGTCTTTCTGACGTCCGTACGGACGGCTCGCACCGTGCTGGGAGCCATCCGAACTGCGGGACGGATGGTTCGTACGCAGTGGGGAGCCTTCGGTACAGGGATACGGACGGTCGGCACCGCGAGGGGAACGATCCGTACGCAGTTAGGAACCGTCCCTACCGTGGTAGCAGTCGTCCGTACGCAGGTGGGAACCGTCCGTAGGTCTGTACGAACCGTCCGTACACAGTGGGGAACCGTCCGTACAGCCGTAGCAACCGTCCGTACACTCGTGGGAGCCGTCCGTACAGCCGCTCCAACCGTCCGTACGTAGGGGGGAGTCGCCCGTACAGACGCAGGAACCGTTCGTACCGCCGGGGGAGGCGTCCGTACGCTGGTTGGAGTCGCCCACATGTCGGTCGGAGCCGTTCGTACGCCCGTTGGAGCCGTTCGTACGCCCGTTGGAGCTGTCCGTACCCGAGTTGGAGCCGACCGTAAACGCGTCGGAGCCATTCATACCCGAGTTGGAGCCGCTCCTGCTCAAGGTTGAACGGCTCTACCCGACGTAGGAGTCCCCCTTCCCGCCGCGGGGCTCACGCCCCTGGCCCCGCTGTCGCCCCTGCCGGGGCTCGGGTTGCTTTTGGGCTGCTTTCCCGGGGCTCGCGCCCCGGGCTACACGCTGTCGCCCCCTCCGGGGGCTGGGGGAGGAGGGGCATTCTGGCTGGCGATCTCGGCCAGGATCGCGGCCAGATTTCTTTGGGCGATCCTCGTTTTGGGGTGATCCGACCCCAGGCTCCGCTCGAAGATCTCCACTGCCCGCCGCATCATCGGCTCGGCCTCGGAAAGACGGTTCGTGTCCTGGAGCAACCGAGCCAGGTTGTTGAGGTCTCTGGCGACTTCGGGATGTTCGCTGCCGAAGGAAGCCTCGTCGATGTCCAGGGCGCGTCGCATCAGCGGCTCGGCCTCGGAAAGACGGTTCGTGGCCTTGAGCAACTGCGCCAGGTTGTTGAGGCGGATTGCGACGTTGGGGTGCTTGCTGCCGAGCGAAGCCTCGTCGACGGCCAGGACGCGTCGCATCAGCGGTTCGGCCTCGGAAAGACGGTTCGTAATCTTGAGCAACCAAGCTAAATTGTGGAGGTCTATGGCGACGTCAGGGTGATCGCTACCGAAGGAAGCTTCGTCGATGTCCAAGGCGCGTCGCATAAGCGGCTCGGCCTCGGAAAGCCGGTTCGTATTCTGGAGCAACTGAGCCAGGTTGTTGAGGCGGATGGCGACGTTGGGGTGATCGCTGCCGAAGGAAGCCTCGTCGATGGCCAGGGATCGGCGATACAACGGCTCGGCCTCGGCGTAGAGGCCCCTCGCGTCCAAGTAGAGGCCCAACTGGCTCATCAAGCGGCCGGTCGGCTCGGTTAAATCCACCTCGTCCGCCAGAAGAATGACCCTTGCCGCGTGAGGCCTGAGCCCGTTCCAGACCGGCCACGTGCGGACATCGTCTGCATCGAAGGGTGCGTAGCCGTTGACGATCTTCAGAGCCGCCTCGGTCCAATCCAGCAGACGTTCAGGAGGAATCCGGCTCTGGAGAACCTCCTGCACGACCCGGTGAACCGTAAACGTGCCCTTCTGGCGTGAGATCAGCGAGTAACTCTCCAACTCTGCCAGAGCCTCATGGATCGAACCCACGCCATCCTCATGGCCGGTCTCGGAACGCAGGAGCTTGCAGGCGTCCTCCACGTAATTTTTCTTCGACTCGAACATCTCCTCGGGGATCGGCTCGGGTGCGAGGAAGGCGCACAGGCGGAGGAGGGTGGCGGCGGTGGGTTTCAGCCGATCGAAGCTCGCCTTCCAGGTGGCCGCTACTGAGGAGGGATAGCCCATCACCGTCTCGTTGTGCCACTCCAGCACTCCCTTGCTCTCTTTCTCCCAGACACCCAGATACTTCACGAAGGACAGCCGGGTATGGACGATGTAGGCTCCGGCCTGCTCCAGGGCCAGGGGGAGACCGTCGAGCTTCTCGGCGAGATTCCAAGCTCGGTCGGCGTCGTCGGGAGCGGTGCGGCGATGGCCGTCCGTCCTCTTGAGGAGGAAGTCGCGGGCCTCCTCCAGAGAGATCGTGTCGAGCGGCTCGGTATGGACCCAGGGCGGCCAGCTCCGGAGCCGCGAGGTGATGAGGACGCGACCACCGGTCAATCCTGGCAGCAGGGCGAGGACCGCGGACTCCGCTTCCGGGGAATCGACGTTGTCCAGGATCAGCAGCCAGCCGGGGTTCGCCTTCAGCCAGCCCAGGACGGCGTGGACCGTCGCTTCCTCGGCCTTTCGCTCTTCCAGGTTCAGCAGG